>CBILOJ010000216.1:0-3555 GCA_966238525.1 uncultured Methylophilaceae bacterium
TCCTGAGCATGACTACATGCGCTGGGCCATTTCCACGAATTTCCAGAGTGTCACTGCGGATTACAAAAGCGGCGCCATTCATACTGACCACAACACCATATTGGCAGCTGTGCTGTTTCTGACGCCCGACGCCCCTCTGGATGCCGGCACCTCTTTATTCAAGAAGAATAAGACTTTCGACCAGGCGAAATACCAGGCGGCCATCGAGGAAAACGATGCGATCTATCGGGCCAAGCACAAGGTGATGAAGGACGAGTATCACAGCATGTTCGACGAAGTGGTGCGCGTGAACAATGTCTATAACTCGCTGATTATTTATTCAGGCGATACTTTTCATGCGGCCAATAGCTTCTTCGGTTCGACCTTGCAGGATGCACGGCTCACACAGGTGTTTTTTGTGAACAGGATAGACGCGCGCAAGCATAGCTCCTTCCCGTTGAACAGGACGGCAGCGATCAAGGTCTGACGGTAAGCCTGTCAAAGCAAAGCCCGCAATCGCGGGCTTTTTTGTTGCTCGCGCTAAGAGGCAGACGCCGCGTTGTTGCGCTACAGCACAGAGTATTTTGCAGACCCATGTGAAGATGATGAAGGGTTGAGCCCAAACGACTTCAGTGAAAGGCGATGTCATGTTCGAACTTTCCGTTCCTTGGTGGGAGCTGGTTTTACGCAGCCTCATCGTTTATTTCGCCTTGCTGTTTCTGCTACGCATTACCGGCAAGCGCCAGATCGGCCAGTTGTCGCCGTTCGACCTCATCCTGCTACTATTGATTTCGGAGGCGGTGCAAAACTCGATTGTCGCCAGCGACGATTCGCTGATTGGCGGCCTGATCGCAGTGGCAACCTTGATCGCGGCCAATTATCTGGTTGGATTGGCTACATTCAAGAGCCGGCGCCTGGAGCGTGCCGTGGATGGGCGTCCGCAAGTGTTGATTCACGAAGGCAAGATTTTCGAGGATGTCATGCGGGAATCAAAGATGACGCGCAAGGAGCTCGATACGGCATTGCGCCACGAGGGGTTTTTCGAGATCGGCAAGATCAAGCTGGCGATATTGGAGACCAACGGCGAGATCAGCGTACAGGGGTACGATTAGCCGAGGACAAACAAAAAGGCCTCTTGCGAGGCCTTTTATTTAGTGGCGCGATTGCTTGTTCAGACGGTCAATGCCTTTTCGATGCGATCCAGCGCATTGCGCAGATTATCCATCGAAGTGGCAAACGAGATGCGGAAATAACCTTCGGCGCCAAACGCCGAGCCCGGTACGACAGCAACACCGACGTTTTCCAGCAGGTATTCGGATAGCGCCATATCGGTGGCTGCCGGTAGTTTGCCGGCCTTGTGTAACGCGACAATGGCCTGGCGAGCGTCGGGGAAAGCGTAGAAGGCGCCGCCGGCCTTCAGGCATTGGAGGCCAGGCATGCGATTGAAGCGATCGACGACGTACTCATGGCGTTCGCGGAATGCCTGCAGCATAGGGGTGATGCAGTCCTGCGGGCCTTCCAGTGCTGCCTGCGCTGCGACCTGGGAGATCGAGGTCGGGTTGGAGGTCGACTGCGACTGCAAAATGCCCATGGCCTTGATGATGTGCTCGGGGCCGGCAGCATAGCCGATGCGCCAGCCGGTCATGGAGTATGTCTTGGATACGCCGTTGAGCACGATGCAGCGGCTCTTCAGCTCCGGCGCGGCGTTGAGGATGTTGTAAAACTTCTCGCCGCTGAGATTGACGTGCTCATACATGTCATCGGTCGCTACCAGCACATGCGGATGGCGCTTGAGCACTTCGCCCAGCGCCTGCAGCTCGGCCAGCGTGTAGACCGAACCCGTCGGGTTGGAAGGCGAGTTGATCATGAACAGCTTGGTCTTCGGCGTAATCGCCGCTTCCAGCTGCTGCGCCGTCAGCTTGAACGCCTGTTCGATGCCGCATTCGACGATGACCGGCTTGGCCTCGGCCACGAGCGCGATATCGGCATAGGAAACCCAATAAGGTGCGGGAATGACGACTTCATCGCCTGGATTGAGCACAGCCAGCGCCAGGTTGAAGATGCATTGCTTGCCGCCGACGCCGACGATGACTTCCTTTTCGCTGTAGTCGAAGCCATTCTCGTTCTTGAACTTGGCGACGATAGCTTTCTTGAGGCCGGGAATGCCGGTGACGGGCGTGTACTTGGTGAACCCGCGGTCTATGGCTTGCTTGGCAGCATCCTTGATATGTTGCGGCGTATCGAAATCGGGCTCGCCCGCACCCAAACCGATAATGTCCCGGCCTTCGGCCTTGAGTTTGGCAGCCCGGGCGGTAACTGCAAGAGTGGGGGATTCCTTAATGGTTTGGACGCGCTGCGACAGCTCCAGATGGGATGGTTCCAAGATCAAGTCCTTGAGACGGATTTAGTGACGAAAGACGCTAATTTTACGCATAAAACCCGCCGCACGGAACTGGGGTATTGAATGCCCGCAGGCGACCCTGCCGGTCAACAGGTGCCGCTACATCCTGCAGCCTTGCTGAATTCGGCGGCAAGATCCTTGTCGATGTCGAGGATGGCCAGATTGATGGCATGCACTTCGTCAGCGTTGCCTTTTTTCGATGCGATCATGCCGATGCGGAACAACGAGTCGGTATTGAGCGGGTCGAGCTGCACCGAGCGGCGGTAAGCCTGATCCGCATCTGCTTCGTGGCCGAGATTCTCGTGCGCCACGCCCAGCTCGTACCACGCTTCGGTGCTCTGCGGCTGTTGCCCGGTCCAGCGCTCGGCAACTTCAAGCAGCGCGGTCCAGTTCTGGTGTAATTGCGGGACGGCAACCTGCATGAAATACGGTTTGTCTTCGCGATTGGCTTCCCAGAAAGCCTTGCCCGTGATCGGAAACTGTCGCTCGACAGGGAGTTTCCTCACCTGCTCCAGCCAGGCGATGGGTAGCGCATAGAAATAAGCGTCATGGCCGATGGTCTTGAAGGTATTGATGCCGATCAAATGCCCGGTGTCGTCGTAGAGCCCGCTTCCGCTGGCGCCCAAGGCGAATCGGGCGGTGCTGCGAATGACGTTGCCTTCATCCATGGGATAGAGCGACTTGATGACGCCGACCGAGGTGAGTGGGGCAGGGGAACCGCTGGAGTGGCCGATGGCGACGATGCCCTGACCTTTCTTCAGCGCTGCGTCATCGCCAATGGCGACTGGATCGAATGGCAAGCCGGTGGTGGTGACGAGGCACAGGTCGTGCCAGCGATCGGCCTGCACGGTATCGATGATGTAGGAATCTTCGCCGCGCGAAACCCAGGGCTTGTCGGTCTCGCGGAATACATGGCAATTGGTCAGCACCTGGTTTTTGGCCACGACGACACCGGAGCCATAGGCCAGTCCGCCGTCGGCCTTGTAGCCGCGTACCATGACGGTGGAAAAAAACGAACTAAGCAGTTTTTGCCTGTCAAAAGCATGCGCCACAGGTAAAAAACTCAGACCCAAAATGAATGAGACAAGGTAGCGCATGACTCCTCCTATAATGTTCGTGGCTTGATGATCTCGAGCCAATCAGCATGACCTGAAATACTATGTAAAGTTTCTAGG
>CBILOJ010000217.1:0-3531 GCA_966238525.1 uncultured Methylophilaceae bacterium
CCGAGGACATCATCTTCGACCCCAACATCTTCGCCATCGCCACCGGCATCGAGGAGCACAACAACTACGCCGTCGATTTCATCAACGCCACGCGCTGGATCAAGGAAAACCTGCCTTACGCCAAGATTTCAGGCGGCGTATCGAATGTGAGCTTCAGCTTCCGCGGCAACGACCCGGCCCGCGAAGCGATCCACACCGTGTTCCTCTATCACGCGATTAAGGCCGGCATGACCATGGGCATCGTCAACGCCGGCATGATGGGCGTCTACGACGATCTCGCACCCGAATTGCGCGAACACGTCGAAGACGTGGTGCTGAACCGCCGTCCGGATGCCACCGAACGCATGATCGAATTCGCCGGCACACTCAAGGCCGGCAACAAGCAGGAAACTTCGATTCAGGAATGGCGCGGTACTGAAGAGAATCCGGTGCCGGTGGAAAAACGCATCGCCCATGCGCTGGTGCATGGCATCACCGAATTCATCGTCGCCGATACCGAGGAAGCACGGCAGAAAATCATGGCCAGCGGCGGCCGGCCGATCAATGTGATCGAAGGCCCGCTCATGGACGGCATGAACATCGTCGGCGAGCTGTTCGGCCAGGGCAAGATGTTCCTGCCGCAAGTGGTAAAGTCGGCGCGCGTCATGAAGCAGGCGGTGGCGCACCTGATTCCGTTCATCGAGGAGGAAAAGCGGCTCGAGGAAGAGCGCACCGGCGTTGTCGCAAAATCCAAGGGCAAGGTGGTGATCGCCACGGTCAAGGGCGATGTGCACGACATCGGCAAAAACATCGTCTCGGTGGTGCTGCAGTGCAACAACTTCGAGGTGGTGAACATGGGCGTCATGGTGCCTGCGTCGGAAATCCTCGCGATGGCCCGCGCCGAGAACGCCGATATCATCGGCCTCTCAGGCCTGATCACGCCATCGCTCGAGGAAATGGCCCACGTCGCGCGCGAAATGCAGCGCGACGAATACTTCCGCGGCATCAAGATGCCGCTGCTGATCGGCGGCGCCACCACCTCGCGTGCGCACACCGCGGTCAAGATCGCGCCGCATTACGACGGCCCGGTCATTTATGTCGCCGACGCCTCGCGTTCGGTGGCGGTCATGCAATCGCTGGTCACGCCGGAGCAGCGCGATAGCTACATCCAGGAAGTTGCGGCCGACTACGAGCGCGTGCGCAAACAGCACGCCAACAAGAAGGGCGTGCCCATGTTGTCGCTGGCCGCGGCACGTGCCAACAAGATGAAAGTGGAATTCAGCGGTCCGCATACGCCGCCCCGGCCCAAATTCATCGGCCGTCGCACCTTCAAAAACATCGACCTCGGGCTGCTGGCGCAATACATCGACTGGGGCCCATTCTTCCAGACCTGGGATCTGGCGGGCGCCTACCCCGCCATCCTCGAGGACGAAATCGTCGGCGATGCGGCGACCAAGGTCTTCGCCGAAGGCCAGGCCATGCTGAAGCAGATCGTCGAGGGCCGCTGGCTCACGGCTAATGGCGTCATTGCGCTGCTGCCGGCCAACACTATCAATGAAGACGATATCGAAATCTATACCGACGAAACGCGCTCGCAAGTCGCGTTTACCTGGTACGGCATGCGCCAGCAGACGGAGAAGCCGGTGATCGACGGCGTACCTCGTCCGAATCAATGCCTGGCCGATTTCATCGCGCCCAAGAGCTCGGGCATTGCCGACTACATCGGCCTGTTCGCCGTCACCGCCGGCCTTGGCGCTGAAAAACACGAACAACGCTTCCTCGCCGCGCACGACGACTACAGCAACATCATGCTGAAGTCACTGGCCGACCGCCTGGCCGAAGCCTTTGCCGAATATCTGCACGAGCGCGTGCGTACCGACTTGTGGGGTTACGCCGCCGACGAAAAACTGTCGAGTGACGACCTCATCCGCGAGCGCTACCATGGCATACGCCCGGCACCGGGTTATCCGGCCTGCCCCGACCATACGGTCAAATCCGAGATGTTCAAGTTGCTGCAGTGCGAGGACATCGGCCTAGAACTGACGGAGTCCTTCGCCATGTTCCCGGGCGCCGCGGTGTCGGGTTTCTATCTGGCACATGCGGAATCAAAATATTTCAGTGTGGATCGTATCGGTGAAGACCAGCTCGACGACATGGCCAAGCGGCGCGACTTGCCGAAAGAATATCTGCAGCGCTGGCTGGCATCGAATCTGGGCTAGAGGAAGAGCACCGCCACAACAGGCCGCGGCTTGTTAAAATCATCGTCACTTTCACTCGGTCGGTTCGTATGCACATACACATTCTCGGCATCTGCGGTACCTTCATGGGCGGTATCGCGGTCCTGGCCCAAGCAGCCGGGCACAAAGTCACGGGTTGCGACGCCAATGTCTACCCGCCGATGAGTACCCAGCTCGAAGCGCAGGGCATCACGCTGATCGAGGGCTTTGCGCCGGACCAGGTGGCGCTCGCGCCCGACATCTATGTGATCGGCAATGTCGTCACCCGCGGCAATCCGCTCATGGAGGAAATCCTCAACCGCGGCCTGCCTTACGTTTCCGGGCCACAGTGGCTGGCAGAAAACATTCTGCATCCGCAGACTGTTTCGGTGGACACTAATGCGCCGCAAGGCGCGTTACGTGGGAACCAAAACGTGCTGCGCGATAAATGGGTGCTCGCCGTCGCCGGCACCCACGGCAAAACCACAACCAGTTCCATGCTGGCCTGGCTGCTCGAATACGCCGGCCTGGCCCCAGGCTTCCTGATCGGCGGCGTACCGCAGAATTTCGGCATCTCGGCACGGCTGCCGGGTACGCCGGCACAAGACGCTGCCAGCACTTCACCGTTTTTCGTCATCGAGGCCGACGAGTACGACACCGCCTTCTTCGACAAGCGTTCCAAATTCGTCCACTACCGGCCGCGCACGGCGATATTGAACAATCTCGAATTCGACCACGCTGACATCTTTGCCGACCTCGCTGCCATTGAAACCCAGTTCCACCATCTGATACGCACCGTGCCGGGCCAGGGATTGGTCGTCGCCAATGACAGGGAAGCCGCTTTGCAACGCGTCGTTGCCCGCGGCTGCTGGACGCCGGTGGAATGGTTTGGCGATACGGCGGGCTGGCAGGCCGCCAACATGCAGGACGACGGCAGCTTTGACGTCGTTTACGATGGCAAGATGCAAGGCCGCGTGCAATGGGAACTTTTGGGCGAGCACAATCGCATGAACGCGTTGGCGGCGATCGCCGCCGCACGCCATGTCGGCGTCTCCCCGGCGCAAAGCATTGCGGCGCTGGGCGAGTTCCGCAACGTCAAACGACGCATGGAAGTACGCGGCGTCGCCAATGGCATCACCGTCTATGATGATTTCGCCCACCATCCCACCGCGATCGCTACCACGGTGGCCGGCTTACGGGCCAAGATAGGCGATGCGCGCATCCTGGCGGTGCTGGAGCCGCGCTCCAACACCATGAAGCTCGGCGTCATGAAGGAAGCCTTGCCCGGCAGCCTCGCCGCGGCCGACCATGTCTTCTGCTACGGCGCCAATCTGGG
>CBILOJ010000218.1:0-3525 GCA_966238525.1 uncultured Methylophilaceae bacterium
GCTCGTTGCCGGTGTTGAGCACGGCGAGCGAGCAGTTGCGATAAAGCTGATGCAGACTGCCGTGTCCGCTTTCGAGGAGTTTGTCTGCTTCTGTCGTTGAGAGAATTTCCAGCCGGCCGGTGGGCGCGATTTGCGCGTTTTTGACTTTATAATTCATTATTGTTCAGGCCGTTTGCACAGGCCATTTTGTCCGTGTTGTAGGAAGTTGGTATTCGCTTCCGATTATACTCAGCAAAAGATTTCGTTTCTGGCTGGCTTGCTACATAACGGTACCTGAACCAAAGCCAGGTCGCCAAGTCACAGTGCTTCCCCACAGACTTAAGCTCGCAAAACCACATATCGCCCGCATCTACGGCGGTAGTATGAATACTTAACTCAGAGGTCTCTATGAAAAGCTTCGCCACGGTCCTGACCGTTTTGTTCACCTGCCTGACGCTGTTCTCGACGACGGCGGAAGCCCGCCGCATGGGCGGCGGCTCCAGCTTCGGCAAACAGCGCGCCGTGCCTACCCAACCGCAACGTGCACCAGATGCCGCACCGCGCCAAGGCACGGCGCCCGCACAAACTCCGCCGCAGCAAGGCAATCGCTGGCTCGGGCCTTTGGCCGGCCTCGCCATTGGCGCCGGCCTCGCCACCATGTTCTCCGGTTTCTTCAACGGCCAGGGCGGCTCCATTCTGCTCGCCATTCTTGCAGCCGTGCTGGTGCTATTCCTGATTCGCCGTTTTGCCCGGCCCAGGCAAGCGCAGGCTCAGTTCCGTACCGCGCAAGGCCCGACCGCCTTCAACGACGCATCGACCAAGCGCCCGACCTTTGACATTCCAACCATCGGCAGCGGCACTACCACGCTGAACGAGAATATTGCGGCGCCCACCATTCCTGCCGATTTCCCGGTCGAAAGTTTCCTGCGCGGCGCCAAAGCCACCTTCATCCGCCTGCAGGCCGCCAACGACCGCAAGGACCTCGACGACATCCGCGAATACACCACGCCTGAAGTTTTCGCCGAAATCAGCCTGCAGATGCAGGAGCGCAACAATGCCGCGCAAAAGACCGACGTGCTGAACCTGAACGCCGACCTGCTCGAAGCCGTGACCGAAGGCGACCTCACCATCGCCATGGTGCGCTTCACGGGCGAGATTACGGAAAACGACGGCACGCCCGAACGTTTCGACGAAATCTGGAACGTGCAGCGCGATACGCGCAATGCGAAAGCGGGTTGGTTGCTGGCGGGGATACAGCAGCCGGTTTAAACGCCATCACACGCAAAAAAGCCAGCGTAAGCTGGCTTTTTTCTACTCTCGCGCTATTCAAGCAGATCAGGCATCGCACGCTGAGCCTTAGGTGATTGACCTTTTGTACGTTCGTACAATATGATGCTGCCATGAAGAACGATCATGACTATCTAGCCAGCTTGCAGGACTACTACGCCGATCACAAGACGCTGCCATCCTACTCGATGATCGCGCAGATGCTCGGCTTCAAATCGAAGAATGCCGTTACCGCATTGGTGGCGCGATTGAAGCTCAGTGCTTATCTGGAATCCGCGCCGGATAGCCGGTTGAAACCCGGGGCCCGATTCTTCGATCGCCTCATCGCCGATAGTTACGTTCAAGCCGGCCTTCCGTCTGAAGCCATCAGCGACAGGCACGACACGCTCACCATTGATGAATATCTTGTCACGCAACCATCCAAAACCATCCTCATCACGGTTAAAGGCGATTCGATGATCGATGCCGGCATCTTGCCGGGCGACGTGGTAGTCGTCGAGAAGCGTCAGTTTGCGAAAGACGGTGAGATGGTAGTCGCCATCGTCGATAACGAATTCACCCTCAAAACCCTGGCTAAAGAAAAAGGCGAACACGTGCTGCTGCCGGCCAACAAGGCCTATCCGGTTATACGGCCCAAGGGGCAGCTTGAAATCTTCGGGGTTGTTGTGGGGCAGTTTCGGAAGTACAAATAAATGCATCTACTCTAAGACGAGCTCAATGATTAAGGCTGATTGAGAAAATCAACCAGCGCTCTCCAAGTAGCTCTGAGGTGCCGGGTCGAGTAACGATAGACTGGTACGTATTTCCAATGATTGAGCAGGACCGCTGCAAAAGATGAAGGGGCAAGCTCGGCATGAGAGCTTGCCCCTTCTTGATTCCTGCCAGCCGCTTGGCTACAGGCGAGGCAGGTAGGGAATCGTCCCCGCGATATCCGTATCGTCGATCAGCTGGAACCGGCTGTCGCTGCCATCCTGCCTGCCCTTGCCGAAGGGGGCATATTCCGGATCGTTGGCAAACGCCAGCGCGGCTTCCTTGTCGGGGAACTGGATCAGGGCGATAAGGGTAGCTTCTTGCGGCTTGCCTTCCAGTACGTCGATATTGCCGCTACGCGACAGGTACTTGCCGCCATGCTTTGCCACGATGTCGTGCACGCGCGCGGCATATTCGGGAATCCATTTGTCGTCCTTGACCAGGACGCTCGCAATCAGAAATGCAGCCATTCATTCATCCTTTCAATTTGTCATTCAGAAAATGGTTACTCAATTACAGGCAAAACCGCTAACCCTGACTATACAACAATCCGTAGCTTGTTCCGGGTGCAGAAGACTGTAGCTGGCCCTTGAGCGCAGTGTGCATGGAGCCGCTGAATACGCCGGGCACAATCCTACGCCGCAGCCTCCAGCTTCGCAGCGTCGTCATCTGCATCTACAGGTCCGCCGAACAGCTTGAGCCAGAAGAAACCCAATGTCCCGGCCACAAGCGAGGCCAGCAGGATCGCCATCTTCGAGGCGTTCACGGTTTCCATGTCGCCGGGGAAGGCCAGGTTGGTAATGAAGATCGACATGGTAAAGCCGATGCCGCCGAGTAGGCTGGCGCCCAGCAGGTGGCGCCAGTTCATGTCGGACGGCAGCCGCGAGATGCCGAGGGCGATAGCGGCAAACGACAGCAAGGTGATGCCGAGCGGCTTGCCCAGGATCAGGCCCATGAGTATGCCCGTGCTGTTCGGGGTGGCCAGGTGCTGCGCCCAATCCGCGCCAATAATGATGCCAGTGTTGGCCAACGCAAAAATCGGCAGGATCAGAAATGCGACCGGTTTATGCAGGAAGTGCTCGAGCCGCTGGGCAGGCGGATGCGTATCGGCCTTCACGCTGGAGAACGGAATGGTGAAGGCCAGCAGGACACCGGCGATGGTGGCGTGGATACCGGACTTCAGCATCAGGAACCACATGATCGCGCCGCCGATCAGGTAAGGCAGCAAGGCCATGACCCGCAGGCGGTTCAGCAGCATGAGCACGGCAAAGGTGGCGAGTGCCCCCGCCAGGTAGCCCAAGGCAAGCTCCGAGGTATAGAACAGCGCGATGACGATGATGGCGCCCAGATCATCGATGACGGCCAGCGCCGCGAGGAATACCTTGAGCGAGGCCGGCACCCGGCTGCCCAGCAAGGCCAGCGCGCCAAGGGCGAAGGCAATGTCGGTGGCCATCGGAATGCCGATGCCCGCTTGCGTGGGCGTCCCGGCATTGAAGTAGAAATGGATAG
>CBILOJ010000219.1:0-3486 GCA_966238525.1 uncultured Methylophilaceae bacterium
AGTTCCATAAGCTCAGCTTTAAGCGCGTGCTCAAGGGCTTCCCGAGTGCCGGATCCGGATTCCCTGATCAGCCAGCGCACCTCGTCAAAGGCCTTCGCATCCAGGCGATGGCGACCAGCCGCGAAGCCGCCCATGCTCGCTGCGACGAATGCCAGTTCATCTTCCCACCAAGGGGATACCTTGACGTCCGGATGGTGGCAGGAACCTTCGATCAAGCCAAAATCCAGCTCAAGTGCAGCCACTTTTGCAATGATCTCTGCAGTGTTGGAGATGTGGATCTCCGGATGCAGATCCAAGTCGAAGCTTCCGGTATGGGCGCCCGGAAATCTGGCCAGCAGGCGTGGCAGCAGATAGTTCCCGATTGTGAGGCTTGCGCCAATGCGAACAGTACTGGGTGCACTCAGGCTGAAGCTGTCTTCAATGGCCTTTACCGATTGCAGCATCGAGCGCGCCATGGGCAACAGTGCGCGCCCGTGATCGTTAAGCTGCAATTTTTTGCCCACGCGGTCGAACAGTGGGCACTCTAGGTTTTTTTCAAGCTCAGCGGTCGCAGCGCTGATGGCAGACTGGGACAGGTTGATATCTTCCGCGGCAGCCGTAGTGGTACCGGTTTTGGCTACCGAGCAGAATATCTGCAGTTGGCGCAGGGTTAGGAGCATGGCTTATCAATTTTATTGGTAGAAGATACAAAAATAATCCATTTCACTAATAAATCCAACTATTCTAAAGTGCATCCCAATTCATTGTTGGGAGTAGGCGTATGAAAGTCTGGGGTCTGGCAATCACGCTGCTGATTGCGCTGGCGTCGCTGTGGCTGGCCTCCAGAGGGTGGTTTCAGGCACACGCATTTGGCGCCTTAACCCTCTCCATTCTGCTGGGCATGCTGGTCGGGAATACCATCTACAAGCGTGTGCAGCTAAAGGCATCGGCGGGCGTAGGGTTTGCGCGCAAATATCTCTTGCAGGTAGGGATTGTCCTGTACGGAATGCAGATTTCGGTCACGGATCTTTCGCGCGTCGGTTTGCAGGGTTTCCTCATCGACACGCTGGTGCTCGCCACCACGTTCGCGCTCGCCTATCTGGTCGGCAAGCGCGTGCTGGGGCTGGAAGCAAGAACAGCAGTACTGATCGGCGCAGGCAGCTCGATCTGTGGGGCGGCGGCTGTGCTCGCGACCGAATCGGTGACGCAGGCCAAGCCGGATCAGGTCGCTGTGGCCATCGCCACCGTGCTGGTATTCGGAACATTGAGCACCTTGCTTTATCCGGCTTTGTTCCATCTCAATGGCCTTTGGCATTTACTTCCTACCAGCCAACACTGGTTTGGCCTCTTCGCCGGCTCAACGGTCCATGAGGTGGCTCAGGTGGTGGCTGCCACCAGACCCATCGGCAGCGAAGCCACCGATCTTGCCGTCATCACCAAGATGATTCGGGTCATGCTGTTGGCCCCCTTCCTGGTCCTGCTGGCGCTTTTCATCAGCCGGAAGGAAAAGGCGGCGAACGCAGCTCGGGCTCATGCCCAATGGACGCAGCATATTCCATGGTTCGCCTTCGTCTTCATTGGCACCATTTTCCTGCATTCGCTGCTCGACATGCCATCGGCGTTCAAGGCAGAAATCGGCCAGTTTGATATTCTCTTGCTGAGCATGGCCATGGGCGCCCTGGGCTTGCTCACGGATTTTTCAGCCATCCGGTCAGCCGGCTGGCGGCCGCTGTTGCTGGGTGGGATCCTGTTCCTGTGGCTGCTGTTGGGCGGGGGCGTGTTGAATCTGACTATCTCGGCAATACTAGGTAATTCATAGGAGGGTTAAGCATGAATAAAGACAAGGAGGCGGTGTATCTGCAACGCCGCGCATTTTTGCGATCAGTCGCAGGGATTGGCTTGCTGGGCGCCTTGAGCCTGTCAACCCGGTCCTGGGCGGCTGCCTCCGCTACGCTCGGCTTCGGCAACGGCGAGCGGGAGCTGATCGCGTATCCGCAGAAAAGGAAGCTTATGCGGGTCACCACCCGTCCGCCGCATCTCGAGACGCCGTTCAATGTATTCAATGAAGGCGTGATTACGCCCAACGATGCCTTCTTTGTCCGCTATCATCTAGCCAATATCCCGCTCTCGATCGATACCGCGACTTACCGCATCAATGTCTCGGGAGAAGTCTCGCAACCGTTGAGCCTCTCATTGAACGAGCTGAAGGCGCTGCCAGCAGCCGAAGTGATTGCCGTAAACCAGTGCTCGGGCAATAGCCGTGGATTTTCCTCGCCACGAGTCTTCGGCGCTCAGCTCGGTAATGGGTCCATGGGCAATGCCAGGTGGAAGGGCGTGCCGCTAAGGCTGCTGCTGGAAAAGGCTGGGGTGAAGCAAGACGCCGCCCTTGTAGCAATCAATGGTCTCGATGCTCCGGTGCTTCCCAGTACACCGGACTTCATCAAGACCCTGACTCTCGATCATGCCATGAATGGTGAGCCTCTGTTGGCGTGGGAAATGAACGGGGAGGACATCCCTCATCTCAATGGTTTCCCGGTCAAGCTAGTGGTCCCCGGATATTTCGGGACCTACTGGGTCAAGCATGTGAGCGACATTCAGGTGCTCAAAGCACCGCTGGAAGGCAAGGACGGCTTCTTCATGAATACTGCCTATCGCATTCCCGACAACGCCTGCGCCTGCGTTCCAGCCGGAACGTCACCTACGAGTACCCGTCCGATCGGCAGGTTCAAGGTGCGTTCCTTCATTACCAGCCTGCAGGACGGCGACTCGATACGGGCTGGAAGCGAAGTCAGACTGCAGGGAATTGCCTTTGATGGGGGCTCGGGCATTAGCAAGGTTGAGCTTTCGGTGGACGGCGGCAAGCGCTGGATACAAGCCCGGCTTGGCGAAGATCTAGGACGTTTTTCATTTCGCGCCTGGTATTTTCCCTACACCCCCGCGCAGTCTGGCAACTTGCAACTCATGGTCAGGGCTACAGCCAACGATGGCGATATACAGCCCATGGAAGCGAGCTGGAATCCCGGCGGCTACCTGCGTAATTGCGTTGAAACCGTAACAGTCAAAGTGATTTAGGAGAACATTCATGTCTGCAAAACTCATGTTCATGCCTACAGCAGCCTTGTGCCTGTTCGCTTCGGTAGCCTTGGCCGAGCAGTCAGTCATTCAACTGCCACCGGAAACGGCGGTGCTGAAAAAATCCGATCAACCGGGATACGCGTTGGCGTTACAGAAATGCGCCATTTGCCACTCTGCAGATTACATCAACCTGCAGCCTCCTCACATGAAGCCGGCCCAGTGGCAATCCGAAGTCGCCAAGATGCAACACGCCTACGGGGCGCCTGTCTCCGATGAAGAGGCTCGTCTGATAGGCGAGTATCTGGGCAAAACTTACGGGACTACAGAATGACGGATAGACGCAACAATCGTAGGTTTGGTATTTTCAAACAGTTAACCGCACTTGCTCTCGCCGCAATTCAAACACGTCAAACAACCATCCATGATGATGGC
>CBILOJ010000220.1:0-3480 GCA_966238525.1 uncultured Methylophilaceae bacterium
GGTGTGATTTTCTCGTGCGCGGCTTCGTCGCCATGCGCCGCAGCATTGCCTGCCAGCGCCAGCACAACGGCACCAATGTAAATCCTGACTTTGCTGTTCATTTGTGCTGGCCCAGCTGGTTGCGGCGCGCCTCTTCGCGCGTGACGAGATCGTCCACGTAGATGAATTTGCCGTGAATCAGCATTTCCATATCGCGATAGCCCGCCAGTGCCAGCACTTCGTTCCCGCGCCAGGCTGCAAGCAGACGGTAGCCGTGCCGCGCCTGACGCTCGACCCGCTCGAGAAATTCTTCGGCTGTGGCCAGGTGCGGCCGAAGCTCGCGCATGACCGGATAGCAGGCCAGGATTTCCGGCGCGCTTTCGGCATGGCGTAATGCGATGGCATTGTTGTTCAGCGGTATTTGCATGGCTCCACCTCAATCGGTATGCGTACTTTATGAGAACGATGACATAATCGACAGAGCCAAGATTGAACAAAATTACCAGGCCATGAAAACAGCAAGCACCCACTCAGGCAAGGACCTGATCAGCATCGATCGCATCGTAAGCACGCCGGTCTATCGGCAGATTTACGAGCGCTTCCGCGAGGCCATCGCCCAAGGCTTGCTGCAGCCCGGCGACCGGGTGCCCTCGCTGCGCAGCCTCGCCGCAGAATTGCGAGTGGCGCGCGGCACGGTGGAAACCGCTTATGAAATGCTGATAGGCGAAGGTTATTTCATTGCACTGGGACAGGCCGGCACCGTGGTCGCCCCCATTCTGCAGCAGCGTGCCCTGGCGCTGCCTGCCGAGACGAAGCCGGTATTTCGCGCGGGTAATGCGGACATCCAAAGCACGCTGCCGGCGCCGTTCCAGCTCGGTTTGCCTGCGCTCGACGCCTTTCCGCGCAAGCTGTGGTCCAGGATAGGCGCGCGGCTATTGAAATCCGCGAACATTGCCGAACAGAACTATCCAGACAGCAAAGGCCTGCCTTCATTGCGCAAGGCACTGGCGGCCTATCTACGGGTTTCCCGCGGCGTGGCCTGCGCACCGGAGCAGGTAATCGTTACCGGCGGCCACCGCGATTCGCTCAGCCTGATCTGCCGCGCCTTCCTGCGCAGCGGCGACAGCATATGGATAGAGGATCCGGGGTACTTTGCCGCACGGGATCTGTTGCATGCTGCCGGCGGTAAAGTCGTGCCGCTGCCGGTGGACCAGGAGGGCATGGTCATCAGCGAGGGCGTGGCACAGGCATCGCAGGCGCGGCTGGCCCTTGTCACGCCTTCGCACCAGAGTCCGCTCGGCGTGACGCTCTCGCTGGCGCGCCGTCTGGAATTGCTCGAGTGGGCGTCGGCGAACCAGTCGTGGATCGTCGAGGATGATTACGACGGCGAGTACCGCTACACCTCGCGGCCGTTGCCCGCCTTGAAAAGCCTGGACCGGGAAGATCGTGTGATCTATGCCGGCACGCTGAGCAAGGTGCTGTCGCCGGCCCTGCGCCTGGCCTATCTCGTGGTGCCGGCCTCAAAAGTCGCGCACATGGAGGAAATGTGCCGCATCTTCCAGGGCGGCTGCCCCTGGCTGACGCAGGCCATCGTCGCCGAATTCATCAGCGAAGGCCATTTCTCGCGCCACCTGAAAAAGATGCGCAGTCTTTACAGCGAACGCCGGCAGGTGCTGGCAGATGCACTCACGCAGACCTTCGGCCCGCGCATCCGGCTCGACCTCCAGGCCGGCGGCATGCACCTACTCATGCGGTTCAATGAAGCCTGCGACGACAAAGCGCTGCAATTGAAGTTGAATCAGGAGGGGCTGGCGGTACATGCGCTGTCGAGCTGGTCGGTAGCGCAGGATTGCGGACAAGGCTTGCTGATGGGATTTACGAACATCCGTTCTGTAGAAGAAGCGGGCAAGCTGGCGACGCGACTCAAAGCGGTAATTGACGGCACAAACTGAGCCATTGCGGCAAATGCAGTACGCCAGCCACAATACGAGCAAAGCGAACTGTCCCATATTTCGTCATGGACATGGCCGATGGAGAGACATTCTATCGATATATGGTCTATGTGCAGACACATACTATTATCGATCTAGTTCCCGAGAGTGGCTGCCCGGGTGATTGAAACCAGCAGGCTATCGGGCGATAGTCTAACGTATGGCAAAGACTTCGAGCCATATCTTGTCATAACATTATGAAATTCAATCTTAGGTCACCTCACGTCAATGCATATCTTTTGCGACGAGTCGGGAAATACTGGCGCTGATCTTCTGAATGAAGATCAGCCTCTGTTCGCGCTGGCCTCGACCAATTTAGATACCAGCCAGAGTTCTGCGCTAGTCAAGCCGTTGCTGCTTCAAGGTCAATCTGAGGCGAAATATTCCCGACTCAAGGGCACTAAGCATGGCCAACAGGCATTGCTTGAGTTTTTCTCTTCTCCGTCATTGAGCTTGAAAACTGCCAAGTGTCTGATTGCTGATAAGCGCTATTACCTGATTACGCATATGGTGGATAAGCTCATTGAGCCTCCATTGCATGAAGCCGGCCACGATTTATATGCAGGTGATGCACACGTAGGCCTGACTAATATTTGGTACTACGCTGGGCATACGATATTTCCTAATGGCTACTGGAAAAAGATACAGCTTTCTCTCGTTCGAGCCTTCCGCGAGCGGACTTCCTCTGCCTTCGCCAATTTTGATCAGGTCTTGTTAAAGGCTATGCGAGTAGTTCCATATGATTTACATGACTTCGCTACAGGCCTATGGCTGGCCCATGGTCGCCTGGATGAGTTCATCGGGGGTTTTTCTGATCTAGTCGTTTTTGATCCTGCCGCCGACCTATTTATCGATATGATTAACAAGTGGATGGCTGACTCCTCGGGCTACTTTGATGTAACGCATGATCGATCAAAGCCACTAAAGAAGAATGAAGTTTTCCTACGAACAATGATGAAACCAGTAGCACACAGGGTGATTGGCTATGGAGATCGCCAAGCTGAGCTACCTTTGCGAATACATAATTTTAATTTCGGGGACTCGGCAACGCATCCTCAAATTCAAGTTGCTGATCTTATTGCTGGAGCGGCCATCGATTGCGTATTAGCTTGGGCTGGGAAGCGTTCAGCGTCTGACTATCACGAGAGAATGAAGGCGACCTGCCTTAACTCGTTATTTGTAGGAGCAATGATGGCCACTCCAGACGTCGAACGGAGAAATGATCCACAGCCCGGTCAGAAAAACCTTGTCGACGGTGCCGTAGAATTCTTCAATGATGTCGGCTATAAAATCTAACGCCAGCGTGTAAATGCAAACGTTTTATCTCAAGTTAAAATTAGTATCGACCTCCTTCAACAATTGCTTTCACCAATTGCATTAAATGTCCGACGTTACGCACATTCGTTTTGGAAATAATCTGGATTCGATCGCGACCTCTCTCATTCGAGCATTTGGTCTACGGCATAATAAATACTACTCTCATCTCAGTTCGCCAATGTTGAGATGGCTC
>CBILOJ010000221.1:0-3475 GCA_966238525.1 uncultured Methylophilaceae bacterium
AGCACGGTATGGTCGCTGATGCGCGACGAAACGCGCTTGCAGAATCTCAGCGAAGACGGCCGCCGCCGCTTGCTGCACGTGCGCGGCGTACTCGAAGCCGCGTTCATGCAGCAAGGCCGGCAACGCACCAGCCGCTGGCTGCATGGCGTCTGGCTCATGCTGGGCGGCGCGCAGTGTCTGTGGGAAGCGGGCGACGTGCGCGACGTGCAGGGCTTCTTCGACAAGGTAGAGCAGCTGGATGACACCGGCCAGTTTTCCGTCGAGCGCCTCGCCAGCGAGGTGGAAAAGCTCTACGCCGCGCCCGACGTCGAGGCCGACGGCAGCCTGCAGTTTATGACCATCCACAAGTCCAAGGGCTTGGAATTCGATACCGTGATCCTGCCCGGGCTGGAACGCACGACCGGCCATGGCGACCAGCCCTTGTTGTTGTGGGAGGAGATCGCCAGTGAGTACGACGAGGAAGGGATAGGCACCGAACTCATCGTGGCGCCCTATATCCCCAAGGGCGCGCGCGAGAACGACGATCCCACGCCGTACGATTACCTTAGGTTGCTGGAAAAGGAACGCTGCGCCAACGAGGATGCGCGCGTGCTCTACGTCGCGGCGACACGTGCCGAGCGCAGTCTGCACCTGCTCGGCACGGCAAAGCCGGACCGCCAGAGCGGCGAGCCGAAGGCGCCCGTCAATACCTTTCTCGACCTGCTGTGGCATGCCATGAGCCCGCACTATGCGGCGATACCGACGGAGACTGCTGCGGCGGAAACTGCGGATGGCGACTTGGCTAAGGACGAGAGTACCGAATTCGTGCCTGATCTCGTACGCCTGGCCGAGCCGGCGGTGCCCGCCGAACTGGATGCGCGCGGCATGACGGTAACGGCCGCGGCTATCAATCCCTTGTCCGAAGACGAGGCAGCGATAGGACTGTATCTGGATGCCAGCATCGGCACCTTGGCGCACCGTTATGTCGAACTGATGGCGCAGCAGTCGGACGCATGGACGGTAGCGCGTATTGCCGGGCTGAAGCCCGCAATGCGCGGCTGGCTGACCCGCGAAGGCCATGCTGGCGAAGCGGCGGCGTCTGGCGCGCAACGCACGGTCGCGCTGTTGAGCAATGTACTACAGAGCGCCAGCGGTCAATGGCTATTGCGGCAGCGACCACAATCGGCGGCTGAGCTGACTTTGACCGGCTATATGAATGGCGCGCCGGCCGAGCAGGTGGTGGATCGTACGTTCGTCGAGGAAGGCATACGCTGGATCGTCGATTACAAGACGGCGCGCGTCGAGGCCGGCCTGGATCGCCAGGCGTTGCAGCAGGTGGCGGAACGCTATCGATTGCAGCTGGAACGCTATGCTGCGCTGTTTGTCCATGAAGGCTTGCCGATTCGCAAGGCGGTGTACTTTCTCGCCGCCGGCGAACTGGTCGAACTCGACTAGGACAGGCGGCGCATCCCCTTCAGGTGGCGCCGGATGTACCACACGCCGAAAATCAGGGTGGCGGCGACCAGCACGTAGTGGAATTCGTGGAAATAAACCTTGAGGCTTTCCCAGTTCTCGCCGAGCTTCATGCCGGCCCAGGCCAGCAGCCAGCACCATAGCAGCGAGCCGGCGAAGGTGTAGAGCACGAACTTGCCGAGGTGCATGCGCGCGATGCCGGCCGGGAAGGCGATGAAGGTCCGCACCGCGGGCAGCAGGCGGCCGATAAAGATGATGATCTCGCCGTGGCGGTCGAACCAGCGCTCGGCCAGGGCAAAATCGTGATGCGAAATCAGCATCCATTTGCCGTACTTTTCCACCAGTGGTCGCCCGCCATACATGCAGAGGTAGTAGGCCGGGATCGAGCCCACCACGCAACCGAGAGCGCCCGCCAGTGCCACGCCCCACAACGCCAGGTCACCCTTAAACACCAGATAGCCCGCGAACGGCATGATGATTTCCGACGGCAGCGGGATGCAGGCCGACTCGATTGCCATCAGCAACAGCACGCCGCCATAGCCCAGGGAAGAGATGACGCCGATGATCCAGACGGCGACGACGGTGATGAGTTTTTCCAGCATCAGCGGAATTCCTTGAGCAGGTTCTTGATGAAATCGCTGCGGTGCCCGATGTCGGGCTGCTGCACCGTCACGCGCAGCTTGTCCGTGCCATTCATGCGGCAGCGGCGATCGCGCTGCAACAGCGCGATGAGCTTGGCCGGGTCAATATCGGCGCGCGGGTTGAATTGCAGCTGGATGGCGCTATCGCTGGCGTCGATCTTGAGGATGTCGAGCGGCTTGGCGGCGATGCGCAGCCGATGGCAGGCCATCAGCGCTTCGCCTTGTTCCGGCAGCAGCCCGAAGCGGTCGATCAGTTCTTCCTGCAGGGTATCCAATTCGTCGTCGTCATTGCAATTGGCCAGACGCTTGTATAGCACGAGTCGCTCATGCACGTCCGGGCAGTAGTCGTTGGGCAGCAGCGCCGGCGTATGCAGGTTGATCTCGGTGGTGACGCCGAGCGGCGCCGCCACGTCGGGCTCCTTGCCGGCCTTGAGCTGCTTGACGGCGTGCGCCAGCATGTCCGAATACAGCGAAAAGCCGATCTCCTGCATCTCGCCCGACTGCGAATCGCCGAGCAGCTCGCCGGCACCGCGAATCTCGAGGTCGTGCATGGCGAGGTGAAAGCCGGCACCGAGGTCCTCGAGCAGCTGGATGGCGTCGAGGCGCTTCTGCGCCTGCGGCGTGATCTTGCGGTCGGGATCGGTCAGCAGGTAGGCATAGGCCTGGTGGTGCGAACGGCCAACGCGGCCGCGCAACTGGTGCAGTTGCGCCAGGCCGAACATGTCGGCCTTGTTCATGATGATGGTATTGGCGGTCGGCACGTCGATGCCGGTTTCGATGATGGTGGTGCACAGCAGCAGGTTGAAGCGCTGCTGGTAGAAGTCGCGCATGACGTGCTCAAGCTCGCGCTCGCGCAGCTGGCCGTGGGCGATGCCGATGCGTGCCTCAGGCAGGATGCGTTCCAGCTTTTCGCGCATGACGAAAATGGTGTCGACTTCGTTGTGCAGGAAATATACCTGGCCGCCGCGCTTGAATTCGCGCATGACGGCTTCGCGGATGATGCCTTCGGAGTAGTCGGTGTGGAAAGTCTTGATGGCGAGGCGCTTCTGCGGCGGCGTCGAGATCACCGAGAATTCGCGCAGGCCTTCCATCGCCATCGACAGCGTGCGCGGAATCGGCGTCGCGGTTAGCGTCAATACGTCGACTTCGGCACGCAGCGCCTTGAGCTGCTCCTTCTGCCGCACGCCGAAGCGGTGCTCTTCATCCAGGATCACCAGTCCCAGGTTCTTGAACTTGACGTCCTTCTGGATCAGCCGGTGGGTGCCGATGATGATGTCGATGCTGCCGTCGGCCAAGCCCTTGAGCGCTTCGGCCTGTTCCTTGGCGGTGCGGAAGCGCGAGATCTCGGCGATCTTGATCGGCCATTCGGCGAAGCGGTCGAC
>CBILOJ010000222.1:0-3474 GCA_966238525.1 uncultured Methylophilaceae bacterium
ACCGGCCTTTCGACAGCGTCGATGCCTATAACCATCACCGCGAGATCATTCACCGTGCTGCCGTGACCCTCATCGAATCGCGCGCCTGCCGAGCTGATGGCGAGGAGCCGATGACGATTACCAGCGGAATGCTGCAGGCAAATGCAAGCTAGTTGTTGAACGCCGCTTCGCGCAGCGCCTCGGCCGCATCCGCATCGAGCCCGTTGAGGATGAGGCCGACACGCTGCACTTCCGCCTCGTTGCCCTGGCGCGAGGCAATCATGCCGATTTCGAACAAGGCGTCGGCATGTTGCGGATTGAGTGCGAGCGCTTTTTGCAGATAAGCGTTGGCGGCACTGTCATTGCCCTGGCGTTCTTCCGCCAGTCCCAGGTAATACCAGGCTTCCGCGTTATCGGGCTCGGCATTGCACCATCGCTCGGCGATCTGCCCCAGCGATTGCCAGTGCTCGCTGAGCGCGGGAATGACGACGCGCATGAAATACGGCTGCTGGTCTTCGCTTGCGTTCCAGAACGGCTGCTGTTTCTGGGCAAGGGAAGTCGTTTCGTCGCCGCTGACCAGCAAGGCTTTGATCCACGCTACCGGCATGCTGTAGAAGTAGCTGCGCGGTCCGGGGCTCATGAAGGTATTGATGCCGATCAGGGCGCCGTCCTCGTCGAGCATGGCACTGCCGCTGGCGCCAAGCCGGAATGAGGAGGAAGCGCGTATGACCAAGTTGTCGTCGAGCGGATAGAGTGCCTTGATCTTGCCGTAGGTGGCCATCGGCCGTTGCGCGGCCAATTGATAGCCGATCGAGAATACCGGCTGCTCGTAGCGCAAACGCCTGCTGTCGCCCAGGGTGACCGGCTTCAGCGGCAGATTTTCGAAGCGCAGCAGGCAGACATCGTGTTTCCAGTCGGCCTTGAGTGCGACCGGGATATAGTAGACGCCGCGTTTGGAGATGCCGACGCCGCCAGTGTTGGCCAGCACGTGGCAATTGGTGGCCACCATATTCTCGCTGACGACGACTCCCGATCCCAGGCCGCGGCCGCCGCCGCGCGTATCGACATGCACTTTGACCATGGAATCCCGCAGCTGGCTGAGCAGCGCTTCGGACGGCTCGGCCTGTGCCGGGGCCGCACAGACCAGCAGTATCGATGCAATCATCAATTCGCGCATGATGCCTCCACATGACGGAACCATGATGAAATCATCTGCGCTCGCGCAAATGATGTCCAGTGCCGCGCCTGAAATTCTGCGCCTGTCCTTCGCGTAGTCTGCGTCCGGCTCAAATGCCGGAGCGGATCATTAGCTAGGCCGGCGGACGGCCATAGATGCGGCCGGCATGGCCGGCCTTGTATAGCGTACCCTCGGGATTGCGCGGCGGCGCGTCTTCCTGCTGGCGCCCGGCCTGCATGGCCGCCATGCGGTCGCCGAGGCTGGGCAGGAACTTGGATGCCGAGGTGTTGACGATGGCCATCATGCCGACCTTGACGTCGCGCCCGCCGTCGGTTGCCGCCTTGAGGATGGCTTCAGCCACGCGCTCGGGATTGATCATCGGTGTCGGCAGCTTGGGCTCCTTGTCCATGTAGTTCTTGGCATTGTGCGGGAACGGCGTATTGACCGCAGTCGGCTGGATCAGCGTGATCGATACCGGTGCCTTGTCCAGCAGCTCGATTTCGATGCGCAGCGCGTCGGTAAAGCCTTTCACCGCGTGCTTGGACGCTGAGTACATGCCTTGCAGCGGCACCACTTCCTCCGACACTTCGCTGCCGAGATTGATCAGCGCGCCGCCCTGCTTGCGTAGATAGGGCAAGGCGATCAGGGAGCCGTTGACCACGCCCCAGAAATTGGTATCGAAGATGCGCCGGCTATCGGCTTCGCTGATCTTGTCGAGCCGGCTGTAGGAGGAGACGCCGGCGTCGTTGACCCAGGTATCGATGCGTCCGTACTGGTCGACCGCAGCTTGCGCCACGTGCAGCATCTGCTCGCGGTCGGCGACGTCGGCCACGACGTAGATCGCCTCGCCGCCATTGCTTTCGATCTGTGATACCAGGCTCTGCAGCGTGTCCTCGCTGCGTGCCACCAGCACCAGCCGGGCGCCGCGTTCGGCAGCAAGAATCGCCGTGCACAGGCCGATGCCGCTCGATGCGCCGGTCAATACCATGACTTGCTGGTCCAGAGGTTTGTGATGAACGGCCATGACTGCTCCTTGAAATGATGCAAATGAACGAACCAGTTTAGGGCGCGTGAAAAGTGGGGTATGTGCGAGAACGTACGCGTTGATAGAGTTTTCTGTGCGGCCGCATAGACGGGCAAAGCCGTGCGGAATGACACAGGCCTCTGCCTTATTCGCCAAGGCTACGCTAGCGGTCACCGCGAGATTATCTTCTCATGGAGCGCACGTCGCCTCGCCCCCTGATTCCAACGTACTGACCGCGGCCGAGGCACGCTCCGCCACTTCGGCTACGGCTTGCCGCATGCCCTGGACCACGCCGGCGACGCCGCCCTGTACCGGCTGCGTCAACACGGTGCGGCATGCGGTGGCGGCGCTAGTGTCGGAACGCTGTACGCTCCAGCTGAAGCTGGTCTGCAGCCTGTCATCCGGTACTGCGTCGAATTGGCTGAGCTCGATGGCGATGCGATAACTGTGGGCGTCGGCGGGGCGTACGCCGCGGCTGACGTCGACCGCGCCCAGACGCGCGGTGATTGCGCCGGCCAATGCGTCCTGCAGTTCGTCGTTGAAATGCGAAGACCAGCGGTCATGCTCCAGAATGCGCACCTGTGCAGTGTTGGTGCCGGCGTTGCGCACGACGATCTGCGGTCGTGCCAGCCGTTCCGGCACGCGCACCGGCAGGATTTCGACGAAGAGCGGTGCGGTGCCGGCGGTCGTCGCCGACGTTGCCGGCTGGGCCAGTGTATAGAAACGCGCCGGCGTGCTGGTGGTACTGCAGGCGGTCAGTGCAGCCAGTGTGACCAGCAGCAGGGCGAGCCAAGAATGGCGGATTGGAATCATGGTTGCTCCTCCTGCTTGCCGCGTAGGATGGCTTCGGGGTGGCGCTCAAGGTAATCGGTCAACACGCGCAAGGAGGCGGCGGCGCGCGACAGTTCCTGCAAGGTGCGGCGCAGATCCTGTTGCAGTGGCGCATCCTCGGCCAGCGTGCGCTGCGCGCCGGTCAATGTCTTGCGTACATCCTGCATGGCGGCGACGATCTCGGGCGCCACGTCCTGGTTGAGGCTGTGCGTAAGCTGTTCGGCGCTTGCCAGCGTGCGATTGAGCGCGGCCAGCGTCTGTCTGGCGTCACCGACCAGCTCATCGTACGGCACCTTGCTCAGGTTGCCGGTCAGGTCGCGGACATTGTTGCCGATCTCGTCGAACGGCACCTGGCTCAGCTTCTGTACGATATCGCCGATCTGGGTTTGCAGTTCATCCGTGGTATTGGGGATGGTCGGCAGCAACAACGGTTTCTGCGACTCATCGACCTTGACCGCTGCCG
>CBILOJ010000223.1:0-3470 GCA_966238525.1 uncultured Methylophilaceae bacterium
CTTGTCCTATGCCGAATTGTCGGCGTCGGTCGGCGGCTCGGGTAGCGCCTACGGGTATAGCTATGTTGCTTTCGGCGAATTCTTCGCTTGGGTCATCGGCTGGATCCTGTTGCTTGAATACGGCGTCGGCGCAGCTGCGGTCGCCAACGGCTGGTCGGGCTACTTCACGGGCACTCTGGCCAATTTCAACATCCATCTGCCCGACATCTGGACCAAGGCGCCCAGTCTGGGCGGCATCATCAACCTGCCCGCCTTCGCCATCATTTGGCTGCTGACCTTGCTGCTCATCAGCGGCGTTCGACAAAGCGCGCACTTCAACAACATCATTGTCGTCATCAAGCTCAGCACCATCGCCATCTTCATCGGCATCGCCGCGCTCAATATCAATACCGATAACTGGCACCCCTTCATGCCTTATGGCTGGTTCGAAGTACAGTCGGATGGCAAGACCATAGGCGTGCTGGCCGGCGCCTCGCTGGTGTTTTTTGCTTACTTCGGCTTCGACGCTGTTTCCACTGCAGCCGAGGAGGCGCGCAATCCGCAACGCGACCTGCCGATCGGCCTGCTCGCGTCGCTGACTTTCTGCACCCTGGTCTACATCGCGGTATCCGGCCTGCTGACCGGCGTGCTGCCGTATAGCGAACTCAACGTCGCATCGCCGGTAGCATATGCATTGAGTGAGATCGGCTATACCTGGTCGTCGACGCTGGTCGCCACCGGCGTGCTCGCCGGACTGATCACCGTACTGCTGGTGCTGCTCTACGGCTTGACTCGCATACTCTACGCGATGAGCCGAGACGGGCTTATTTCACCCGTATTCTCCAAGCTCGATCCCGACCGGCAGACACCGGTACGCATCATCCTCATGTGCGGTTTCGTCATTTCCATGGTGGCCGGCTTCTTTCCACTGGGACAGCTGGCGGAAACGGTTAATATCGGTACGCTGGCAAGCTTCATCATGGTCTGTATCGGCGTCATCGTCCTGCGCATCCGCCAGCCTGAACTCAAGCGGCCCTTCCAGAATCCATGGAACCCGTTGATCCCGGTGCTCGGCATCCTGTCATGCGGCGCCCTCATGGCATTCCTGCCGCATCAGACCTGGGTGCGCTTCATACTTTGGATCGCCGTCGGCGTCATTGTCTATTTCGTCTACTCGATGCACCACAGCAAACTGAACGCTGCCTGATCACCCCCGTACAAGCAATAAAAAAGCCAGTCCGAGGACTGGCTTTTTTATTACGGCAACACCGGCATTACAAGGACAATATCCACTGCACCATGGTCTTGATGTCGGCATCCTTCACATGCGGGCTGTTGGCCGGCATCGGGATCGGACCCCAGACGCCGCTACCGCCGTTCTTGACCTTGGTGATCAGCTTGGCTTCGGCACCCTTGTCGCCCTTGTACTTGGCGGCGACATCCTTGTAGGAGGGGCCGATGACCTTCTTGTCCACGCTATGGCAGGCAAGACAGCCACTCTTTTGCGCCAGTGCTTCGGCCGCTTTGGCATCCACTGCACCTGCCTGTCCAGCCAGCATCAGACTACCAGCGGCGGCAACCGTCATTATCAACGCTTTCATGCTATCTCCTTCAACTCGATCTTTTTGGACACTAAGTTTTGTACTTATACACAACCATGCAACGCCTCATCATACCCATGTTTGGCTAGGCTTGGAAAGCATGCGTCTGCGCCGGCAGCTCGTCCAGACCAGTCATGGCGGGCAGGCACTAAACGCTATGGCACAGCCCGGCGTTGACATGGTGGAGGGAGGCTGCAAGCGATGCGGCATGCACTATGCCATCGCCGGTTCATACGGCATGCTACTGTATTCGACCTCAAGAGTATGTGTGTCGCCGGACTTAACCGTAACCTCATTGTCCGAGGCATTGACCGATTCCACGCACACCATGCGGCGCCAGCCGTTGTTCGATCCGAGATCGCCCATGATGGCGGCCTTCATCACCCATGGCGACCAAACCACGGTGGTGCCGCTGCCGCGCTTGGCCACGGCGATGCGGCGATTGAACACCGGGTCGTTTATATAGCAGGTGCTCTCGGTATTAACGTATACGCGATCGGTTTCACCGTCGAAATCGATATCGCCTTGCTGGCGCAGACGCTCGAAGTTGCGCGTCTTGTCGAGATATTCGCAGCCATCCAGGCCGGTGACCGTCACACTTTCGATATCGCTGATCTGAAAATAGGTATGCAAGCCTTCGCTGAGGACAAAATCCTCGCTGCCGGTATTGGTGGTGGCGAGACTGATCCTGAGCGTCTCGCCGATGACCATGGTCACCGTTACTTCGCTCGGATAGGGCCACTGCTGGCGATCCTGCGCCTGCCTGCGATCCGCCATCTTGAACACCACGCGCGTGGCGCCGTCGGCTTCCACGGCGGATTCCACCATTTGCCACGGCACGATGCGGGCAAATCCATGCGCCGGCAGGCTGCGGTCGGCCTCGTAATGCGGATGGGTACCGAACCAGGGCCAGCAGATCGGTGCGCCGCCGCGCTTGGGTGCGCCGGGCGCGAGCCGCACGTCGTCCGAAAGCCAGATCACCGGCATGTCGCTGGAATGCGGGTGCCAAGACATCAGATGCGCGCCCTGGAAACAGAGCTTGGCCTTGGCCAGGTTATTGTCGATTACGGCAATGATCAACCCGCTCGAATGCTCGATGAAACGCAGATCGCCGCCGAGCCCAAACTCATCGTTGAGTTGATGTATGTTCATACTGGTACTGTCCGTCACTGGTAATAGGACTCCTGACTGATTACGCACGTCTGCCCTAGCGGCTAATCCGCCGGGCAGTCTTCAAATTTTGCTTATTTCTCGATTTGGCTGACGTCGCGTACCGCACCCCTGGCCGCCGACGTGCTCATGGCGGCATAGGCGCGCAAGGCCGGCGACACGCTACGTTCGCGCGACAGCGGCTTCCAGGCTTGCTTGCCCCTGGCTTCCATTACGGCGCGGCGATGCGCGAGAATTTCGTCAGACACCGCCAGGTGAATGGTGCGGTTGGGAATGTCGATCTCGATCGTGTCACCCTCTTCCACCAGGCCGATAGCGCCGCCTTCGGCCGCTTCCGGCGAGGCGTGGCCGATGGAAAGGCCCGAGGTGCCGCCCGAGAAGCGGCCGTCGGTCAGCAGGGCGCAAGCCTTGCCCAGGCCCTTGGACTTGAGATAGGAGGTTGGATAGAGCATTTCCTGCATGCCGGGGCCGCCGCGCGGGCCCTCATAACGAATGACGACAACGTCGCCAGCAACGATCCGGTCGGCCAGGATGCCTTCGACCGCCGCATCCTGCGATTCGAAAATGCGGGCGCGCCCGGTGAATTTGAGGATGCTGTCGTCGACGCCGGCGGTCTTGACGATGCAGCCGTCGAGCGCGATGTTGCCGTAGAGCACAGCGAGGCCGCCATCCTGCGAATAGGCATGCGCCTGGTCGCGGATGCAGCCTTCGCTGCGGTCG
>CBILOJ010000224.1:0-3469 GCA_966238525.1 uncultured Methylophilaceae bacterium
ACATTGAGGGCCACGTAGCCGAGGCGGCGGTAGCGGAAAGGAATGCTCATGGGCGCCGTCGTCCTCAAAGGATGATGCTGATGCGGCCGTTCGGTTTGAGACCATCCATGTCAAGATTGCAGCGCTTCTCGCGGATGCGCAGGCCCTCCGGCGTCACCACGAGGCGGTAGCGGTAGCTGCCGATATAGGTCTCGGTGAGGCCGGCCTTGGTGCGGAAGGTCAACACCGCGGCGCCGACCTCCAGCTCGCTGTCGGTGCGCGAACGGATGCGCACGTTGCTAACCAGGTGCCGTGTCTTGGACTTCGGAAACTCGGCGTGGGCGGTGCGCTTGAGCAGGCGCTCGACGCGCTGTTCGAGACGGAAGCGGTCGTCGGCGACGTAGAACAGGTCCGTGTCCGGCGACGCGTCGGGGCGCACGTCGGTGGCCGGCACGTGATAGCAGGCGTCCGCGGTGAACAGCTTCAGCCAGTCCTTGAGGCGCCACTCATCGAGCAGCTCGGCCTCGTAGAACATGAAATCCTCGACCTGCTCGCGGGTGACACTGGCGATGTCGGGAACCGAGCTGCTCAGGGGGGCGGTGACGGGGGCGGTCATGGTACGAGGCTCCTTCAGATCGCCGCGGTGGCTTTGGTGCGGCGCTGCCACTCGGTCCAGAACGCGCGCATCTGCAGTTCGTCGTCATAATCGACGCGTTCCTTGCTCATGCCCTTGGAGATGTCGTTCCAGGGCGCTTCCAGCATGTTCTCGTAGCCGCGCTGGCACTGCTCCAGCGCCTCGACGTCGTCGGGCGTCGCGAAACCGCCGGGACCGAGGAATTCAAGGAAGTTGGACAGGCGGTACTTGCGCGCCCAGGCGTTCTCCTCGGTCGGCGCCAGCGCCCAGCCGAATACCTGCATGGCGTCCGGCGCCGTCGGGAAGTAGGTGCGCACGGTGATCGCCATGATGTCGTTGAGCACCAGGTTCGGAAAGATGAACATGTTGCGGTTGGACTTGGCGATGCGGTCGGCGCGCTCGACGCCGAAGCGCTCGACCAGGCGCTTGTAGACCTTTTCCAATTCGACCTTGCCGTCCTCGCCCCATAGCGGAATCCACTGCGCCACCGGCCGGCCCCAGGGCGCGCTGTACTCGATCACCGCGTGGCCGTTGCCGAGGTCGTAGCCGGTACCCTTGAGCGGCACCGGCGACATGCTGCCCTGCATGTTCTTCAGGTAGTCCAGATAGGTGGCGTGGGTGTTGACCGCGTGGTAGCCGTCGATGCTGTTCTCGGTGAGCAGCTTCCAGTTGGCGCGGATCTGGTACTCCTGCGTGCCGCCGACCAGGGTCATGCCGACTTCGGACTGGTCAGCGATGATGTCGATCCACTCCTTGGCGCCGGCCAGGTAGTCGGGCAGCGATTCCGTGTTCTTGTCGAAGCAGATGAACCAGAAATCCCGGTAGCTGTCGACGCGCGGCACCGGCACCAGATCGGCGGCGCCGTCGCAGTTGAAGTCTTCCGGATAGCTTTCCTTGCCGGGCTGGCTCTTGAGCTTGCCGTCGGAGCCGAACACCCAGCCGTGGTAGAAGCACTGGAAGCTCTTGGCGTTGCCCTTGCGCTCGCGGCAGACCTGCGCGCCGCGGTGCGGGCAGACGTTGAAGAAGGCATTGATCTTGTTCTGCGCGTCGCGCGTGAACAGGATGCTGCGCTTGGCGATGATGCGGCTGACGAAATCGCCCGGCTTCTGCAGCTCGGAAGAGTGGCCCAGATACAGCCAGCACTTGTTGAAGATTTCGTCGTACTCGTCCTGCATGATCTTGGGATCGACGAAGCTGCGGCGCGCAACCTTGAAGGTTTTGCGCTCCGGATCGACGGCAACGGCGGGCTGCGACGGCGTGGCTGGCATGTTCATGGCGTGCGTCCTGAATCGACTGAATACGTGAGGCGGTTCGGCAGATCAGCTGAGGCGGCCGGAGCCCGTGCTGTGCGAGTCCAGCCAGGCCAGGAATTCGGCAGACGGCACGACGACGGCGGTCGGTTCGCCGTTCTCGTCGCGGCCGATGCAGAGAAACTCCTCGTCGGAGCTCTGGCCCATCAGTGCCATCAGCGCCAGTTCGGGCGTCGTGCGGCGCAGGGCGGACAGGCTTTCTTCTGCAGTGCTGAAGCCTGGAATGACTAGGTTATCCATCGGTGCTCCTCTCTCCGAATTTCAATGAAGTGACCGCTGCAACGATGCGGGCGCAGGTGCCCGCTCTACGGCCGCTCTGCGGCGGCTTGGCGAGTCTTGTGTGTTCAGGCCACGCTCTGGCCGCGCGCGCGCGCCAGATCCAGCGCGACGTCCTCGATCATGTCTTCCTGGCCGCCGACGGTCTTGCGGCGCCCCATCTCGACCAGGATGTCGCGCGCCGGCACGCCGTACTTGGCCTGGGCGCGCTTGGCGAACAGCAGGAACGACGAATAGGTACCGGCGTAGCCCAGCGTCAGCGAGTTGCGGTCGATCCGCACCGGGAAGTCCATGATCGGCGTGACCAGGTCCTCGGCGACGTCGGTGACCTTGAACAGGTCGACGCCGGTGACGATACCCATGCGCTCGGCCACCGCGATAAACACTTCCATCGGCGTATTGCCGGCGCCGGCGCCCATGCCGCCGCAGGCGCAGTCGATGCGCGAGGCGCCGGCGGCGACTGCGGCGATCGAGTTGGCGACGCCCATCGCCAGGTTGTGATGGCCATGAAAGCCGATCTCGGTCTCGGGCCGGAGCGCGTCGCGCAGCGCGGCGACGCGCTCGGTGACGTGCTCGGGCAGCATGTAGCCGGCCGAGTCGGTGGTATAGATGCAGTTGGCGCCGTAGCTTTCCATCAGGCGGGCCTGCTCGACGATCTTCTCGGCGCTGGCCATGTGCGACATCATCAGGAAGCCCACCGTATCCAGGCCCATCTTGCGGCCCAGTGCGATGTGCTGCTCGGAAACATCGGCCTCGGTGCAATGCGTGGCGACGCGGATGCAGGAAATGCCGCAGTCGGCGGCCATGCGCAGATCATCGACGGTGCCGATGCCCGGCAGCAGCAGTGCCGAGACCTTGGCTTTCTTCATCAGCGGAATGACCGCGCGCAGATAGGCTTCGTCGGAGGCCGCGGCAAAACCGTAGTTCACCGATTCGCCGCCGAGGCCGTCGCCGTGCGTGATTTCGATCAGCGGCACGCCGGCTTCGTCGAGGCCGGTGGCGATGGTCTTCATCTGCTCGATGGTGATCTGGTGACGCTTCGGGTGCATGCCGTCACGCAGCGACATGTCGTGCACGGCGACCTTGCGGCCGGCGAGGCTGGAAAGGGGCGTACTCATGCTCGGGTCCTCAGGCGGCAGCCGCGGCGCTGCGCGACAGGATTTGGCGGGCAAACACTTCGCCGGTGCGGGCAGCAGCGGCGGTCATGATGTCGAGGTTACCGGCGTACTTGGGCAGGTAATCGCCCAGGCCTTCGACCTCCAGCAGGATC
>CBILOJ010000225.1:0-3451 GCA_966238525.1 uncultured Methylophilaceae bacterium
TGCCGGCATCCAGGGTGCCTGCCGCGACCAGCGTCGCCAGCGCATCCAGCAGCTGTGCAGCCTCCGCCAGGTGCCTGGCGCTACGCGCCAATGTCGTCCTGGCGGCGGGAAACCGCTGCGTCATCACCGGTAGTATCTGGTGGCGGCAGTAGTTGCGGTCATAAGCCGTGTCGGCGTTGCTCTCGTCCTCGATCCAGCCTAAACCTTGTGCCCGGGCATAACGTTCCAGCTCGGCGCGGGATACATCGAGCAACGGCCGCAGCAGGCGGCGCTTCGGATCAGCCGCCGCCATCGCCGACAGGCCTTTGGCGCCGGCGCCGCGCAATAGCTGCAGCAGCAGAGTCTCGGCCTGGTCATCCTCATGGTGCGCAAGCAGCACCCAGTCGGCGCCGGCCTCGAGCAAAGCCTGATAACGCGCGGCACGGGCCGTCGCTTCGATGCCGAGTCCGCTTGATTTGTCCACGGCCACATGCACGATGTCGAGCGGAACGTTGAGCGCGGCACAGGTGGTGCGGCAAAAATCTACCCAGGCGTCGGCATTGGCGCTGAGGCCATGATGCACATGCACGGCACGCAAACGAAAGCCGGCGTGCGGTTGCGCGGCGGCGGCGAGCTGCAGCAGCACGCGCGAATCGAGGCCGCCGCTGAAGGCAACCAGCAGTTCCTGGTCCTGCGCCAGAGCGCCGGCCTGGCTCAGCGCACGATAAAAATGGGTTTCAAGTGAAGAATCGGCGGCACGCGTGCCGCCGGATAATGGAGATGACGGGTTCGTGCCCGCAGGGTGACTGGCGCCGGACTTACTTGGCACCGGCTTCCTTGAATTTGCCGTAGCTCATGAGGCGTTCGTAGCGAACGGCCAGCAGCTCATCCATCGGCTTCGCCTGCAAGCGGCGCAATTCGTCGGCGAGCGCGCGGCGCAGGCTCTGCATCAAAACGTCGGGAGCACGATGGGCGCCTCCCATCGGTTCATTGACGATACGGTCGATAAGGCCCAGCGATTTGAGCCGGGTGGAAGTGATTGCCAGAGTCTCGGCCGCGACCGAAGCCTTGTCCGCGCTTTTCCATAGGATGGAAGCGCAGCCCTCGGGCGAGATCACCGAATAGGTGGCATATTGTAACATCATGAGGTGATCGACCACGCCCAGCGCCAGGGCACCGCCGGAACCGCCTTCGCCGATGATGATGCCGATGATCGGCGTCTTTAGCTCGGCCATGACGTAAAGATTACGGGCGATGGCTTCCGATTGCCCGCGCTCCTCGGCACCGATGCCGGGATAGGCGCCCGGAGTATCGATTAGCGTGACAATCGGCAAGCCGAATTTCTCGGCAAGCCGGTACAGGCGCAACGCCTTGCGGTAACCCTCTGGACGCGGCATACCGAAATTGCGGTACTGCCGTTCCTTGACGTCGCGGCCCTTCTGGTGGCCGATGACCATGACCGGCTGGCCCTCGAAGCGTGCCATACCGCCGACAATGGCGGGATCGTCGGCATAGGCGCGGTCACCGTGCAGTTCCTCGAAATCGGTGAACATGCCCTGGATGTAGTCCAGCGTGTAGGGACGCTGCGGATGGCGCGCCACCTGCGAAATCTGCCAGGCGTTGAGCTTGGCGTAGATTTCCTTGGTCAGCGACTGGTTTTTCTGCTGCAGGCGTTCGATTTCTTCCGAAATGTCCAGTGCGGAATCGTCCTGCACATAACGCAGCTCTTCGATCTTGGCTTCCAGTTCAGCTATCGGCTGCTCGAATTCCAGAAAACTTGTTTTCATTACTATCGCCCTTGGATCTTATAGGTCTAATTATAGAGGATTTTGACGTTATCTTCGCTGAGCCAGCCCTTGAGGCCGCTCAGTAATTCATCACGCAATTCGACGCGCCACTGATCGCTGAGCATGAGCTCGACACGGGCATCGTCATTCTGGTATTCGATTTTGATGGCGCAGCCGCGCCGCTCCTCCGCTGCCGGGGCGCGGCAATATGGCGCCAGCAGCTCGCGCAGCTTGCGTGCATCGGCCTGACCGTTACAGGAAATCTTGAGCAAATTGGCATAGGCACTGCGCGCAGCGCCCAGATCGTAAAGCCTGCGTGCGCTGACACGCAAGCCGCCGGAAAAATCATCATTGCTGACGCGTCCCTCAACGATTAGCAGCATGTCTTCCTTGAGCAGATGCGCGTTCTGGTTGAGCAGCTCGTTGCCGACGACGATCTCGATGCGCGAGCTGGCATCGTCCAGGGTGACGATGGCCATCTTGCCGCGCCCGGTCATGCGCACACGTATGCCGGTGACGATACCGGCCAGCAACTGCGGCTGATCCTGCGGCTTGAGGTCGGCCAGGCCGCCACGGACAAAGCCGGCCAGCTCCTTGCGATAGCCCAGATAGGGATGCCCGCTGAAATAGAAACCGAGCGCGGCCTTTTCATGCTGCAGCTTGTCCTGCTCGGGCCAGGGCGACATCTGCGGCAACACATGAGCCGCACTATCCAAGATGGCGCCGAACAGGCTGTCCTGGCCGCTGGCGGCATTATTCTGTTCGGCGGCGCCGATGGCCAGCGCCACGCCGGCCAGCAATGCCGCGCGATTGGGTTCGAGCTTGTCGAAAGCACCGGCGCGGATCAGCGACTCAATGACGCGGCGATTGACCTTGCGCAAATCCAGCCGGTTGCAGAAATCGAACAAATCCTTGAACGGCCCGCCCTCTGCGCGCGCGGCCAGGATGACTTCGATGGCAGCCCAGCCCGTGCCCTTGATCGCACCGAGGCCGTAGAGAATTTGCTTGTCGCTGACGGGCTGGAAGCGGAAGCCGCTGGCATTGATGTCGGGGGCCAGTACTTCGACGCCGTTCTCGACGCAATCGTCGTAGAAGATGTGCACGCTGTCGGTATTGTTCATGTCGGCCGACATGGTGGCGGCGAGAAAAGCTGCCGGATAATGTGCCTTGAGGAAGGCTGTATGGTAGGCCACGAGTGCGTAGGCGGCCGCGTGCGACTTGTTGAAACCGTAGCTGGCGAACTTTTCCATCAGGTCGAACAGCTCGCCGGCCTGACGTTCGGAAGTGCCGTTCTTGACCGCACCCTCGATGAAAATGCTGCGCTGCTTGGCCATCTCCTCGGCTTTTTTCTTGCCCATGGCGCGGCGCAGCAAGTCGGCGCCACCGAGGCTGTAGCCGGCCACGACCTGGGCTATCTGCATCACCTGCTCCTGGTAGACCATGATGCCGTAGGTCTCTTTCAGGATGGATTCGGTGGCCGGATGCGGGTATTCCACGCGCTGCAGACCGTGCTTGCGGCGGCAGAAATCCGGGATCAGGTCCATCGGGCCCGGCCGATACAGCGCCACCAGGGCAATGATGTCCTCGAACACGTCGGGCTTGGCCTGCTTCAGCATGTCCTTCATGCCGCGCGATTCGAGCTGGAATACGGCCGTGGTATTGGCCGCCTTGAGCAGCTGATAGGT
>CBILOJ010000226.1:0-3446 GCA_966238525.1 uncultured Methylophilaceae bacterium
TTTCCGCCGATGAGAAAGAGGCCTGCAGCATGCTGAAGATTTCCTCTTCGCTCAGACCGTAGGACGGCTTGACCGTGATCCCGGTTTCGACGCCGCTGGTTTGTTCGCGCGCACTGACCGACAACAGGCCGTCGGCATCGACCTGGAAGGTAACGCGGATACGCGCCGCACCTGCAGCCATCGGCGGGATGCCGCGCAACTCGAAGCGCGCCAGCGAGCGGCAATCCGCTACCAGTTCACGCTCGCCTTGCACCACATGCAAGCTCATGGCGGTCTGGCCATCCTTGAATGTGGTGAAATCCTGTGCGCGCGCCACCGGTAGCGTGGCGTTGCGCGGAATGAGTTTCTCGGCGAGTCCGCCCATGGTTTCCAGGCCCAATGACAGCGGGATGACATCGAGCAGCAGCAGATCGTCCTCGCTACGGTTGCCGGCAAGTACGTTGGCCTGGATGGCGGCGCCGAGCGCGACTACCTTGTCCGGGTCGAGATCGGTCAGCGGCTCTTGTCCGAAAAAATCGGCAACGGCCTGGCGTATCTGCGGCATACGCGTCGCGCCACCCACCATGACTACGCCCTTGATCTCTTCCAGCGCCAGCCCGGCATCGCGCATGGCTTTGCGTATCGGCAGCAAGGTCTTGGCCACCAGCGATTTGGTCAGCTCGTCCAGCGTAGTGCGGTCGAGATCGATCTCTATGCTTTCGCCGCTGCCCAGGGTGACGGCAATATGGGCAATGTCGTGCGCCGTCAGCCACTCCTTGGCGGTGCGGGCACGCGTCAGCAGCTCGCGTTCGTCTTCGGGCGAAACCGGCTGCAGCTTGGCCTGTTCCAGAATCCAGCAGAAGATGCGGCGGTCGAAATCGTCGCCGCCGAGTGCGGAATCGCCATTGGTCGCCAGGACTTCGAATACGCCTTTCGACAGGCGCAGGATGGAAACGTCGAAGGTGCCGCCGCCAAGATCGTAGATGACATAGAGGCCCTCGGCGGCATTGTCGAGGCCATAGGCCACGGCCGCGGCCGTCGGCTCGTTGAGCAGGCGCAGTACATTGAGCCCGGCCAAGCGGGCCGCGTCCTTGGTGGCCTGGCGCTGCGCATCGTCGAAATAGGCCGGTACCGTAATGACTGCACCGGCGAGTTCGCCGCCCAGCGCTTTTTCGGCACGCAGCTTTAGCTGGCGCAGGATTTCGGCGGAAATCTCCACCGGGCTTTTGATGCCGGTCCGGGTCTGGATCTGCAGCATGCCGGGTGCATCGACAAAGTGATAGGGAAAATGCGCGGCATCGGCGACGTCATTGAGGCCGCGCCCCATGAAGCGCTTGACCGACACGATGGTGTTGCGCGGGTCCAGGCTTTGCTGTTCCTGAGCCGCATGACCAACCTGAACGCTATCGTCAGCGAGGTAACGCACGACGGAAGGCAGCAATGCGCGGTCGTGCTCATCGGGCAGGACGCTGCTCATGCCGCTGCGTACCGTGGCAACCAGCGAATTGGTGGTGCCCAGGTCTATGCCGACCGCCAGCTTGTGCTGATGCGGGACGGTGCTCATGCCGGGTTCTGCGATTTGCAATAAGGCCATAGTGGGTAATCTATAAGTGGGCAGGTCAAACTGAATGGCGTCGCTGACGAAGCCGACGAAAATTCGCACTTGCCGCCGAGGTATTACTCCTCGAGCTGGACGATCGCCTGTTCTATCTCGTCGCCGACCTTGTCGATGAAGCTGAGCTTGCGCACAGCCTCGGCCGCCTGTCGGTAGCTTTCGCCGGTAGAACTGTTAACTGTGCCGGCATCGAGCATCGTCTGCAGCTGTATTTGCAGCTCGCGGGCTTCCTGCTGCGTTTTCTTCAGCAGTTTTTCGAGGGCATCGATATCGCGCTCGGCCGTCGCTTCTTCGATCGATTCGCGCCATTCCATCTGCAACATGAGGAAATCGACGGGCATGGCCGTGTTGCTTTCCTCATGCGTATCGATGCCATTGATCTGCAGCAGGTAGCGCGCGCGTGCCGTGGGGCTCTTCAACGTGCGGTAGGCTTCATTGGCCTGGGTCGCCAGTTGCATTGAACGCATGCGCTCTGCTGCCGGCGCGGCGGTAAAGCGGTCCGGATGCACTTCGCCTTGCAGGCGCCGGTAGTTCTGGTCGAGCGCCTGCAGGTTGATCGCGTATTGCGTCGGCAGGTTGAGCAGTTCGAAATGATTCTGATGCAGATCGGACATTCGTTATCTCAATACCGGCAGCAGCATGTCGCCGTGACGGTCATCGCCTTGCTGGCTAGACGGTAAAGCTTTCGCCGCAGCCGCATTCATCCTTGACGTTGGGGTTGTTGAACTTGAAGCCCTCGTTGAGGCCTTCCTTGGCGAAGTCGAGCTCGGTACCGTCGATATAGACCAGGCTTTTGGGGTCGACCAGTATCCTCACGCCATGGCTCTCGAAGGCCACGTCTTCGGCATGAGTCTCGTCGACGAACTCCAGCGTATAGGCCATGCCCGAACAGCCGGTGGTCTTGACGCCCAGGCGCAGGCCTACCCCTTTGCCGCGATTGACGAGGTACTTCTGCACGCGATCAGCCGCCTTTTCGGTCAAAGTGATGGCCATGGGCTCAGGCGGTTTCCGTCACGGTTTGCTTGGATTTCAGGTCAGCCACTGCGGCCTTGATCGCATCCTCGGCCAAGACCGAGCAATGGATCTTGACCGGAGGCAGGGCGAGTTCTTCGGCGATGGCCGAATTCTTGATCTCGGCTGCCTGATCGAGCGACTTGCCCTTGAGCCACTCGGTGACGAGCGAGCTCGAGGCGATCGCCGAGCCGCAGCCGTAGGTCTTGAACTTGGCATCTTCGATGATGCCGGCGTTGTTGACCTTGATCTGCAGTTTCATGACGTCGCCGCAAGCGGGCGCGCCGACCATGCCGGTACCGACACTGGGGTCGTTCTTGTCCAGGGAACCGACGTTACGTGGATTCTCGTAGTGATCCAATACTTTGTCTGAATAAGCCATTTACTTTCTCCTCTAGGCCGGCTTACAGCTGATGCTCTGCAACCGCCGGCTGAATTTTACCGCACCCCTGAAATTAATGTGCCGCCCACTGCACCGAATTCAAGTCTATGCCTTCCTGGTGCATTTCCCACAGCGGCGACAGTTCGCGCAACTTGCCGATCTTGCCCTTCATGAGCTGGATCGTATAGTCGATGTCTTCCTCGGTAGTGAAGCGGCCGATCGAAAAGCGGATCGAGCTGTGCGCGAGTTCATCGGAACGTCCCAGTGCGCGCAGCACGTAGGAGGGCTCCAGGCTGGCCGAGGTACAGGCCGACCCTGACGACACGGCGATATCCTTGACTGCCATGATCAGCGATTCGCCCTCGACGAAGTTGAAGCTGATGTTGAGGTTATGCGGCACGCGCTGCTTCAAGTCGCCGTTGACGTAGACTTCTTCGATATCCTGCAGGCCGGCCAGCA
>CBILOJ010000227.1:0-3443 GCA_966238525.1 uncultured Methylophilaceae bacterium
GCCTTTTGCGCGAGACGGGCAATCGGCTCTTCCACCTTCTTGCCCACCACCATCATGAGATCGGCCAGTTCGTCGATAACGACGACGATGAGCGGCATTTCCTCGAGCGGTTCGGGATCGTCGGGCGTCAGGCTGAACGGATGGGTCAGTTTATTGCCCTCCTTCTCGGCATCGCGGATCTTCTGGTTGTAGCCGGCCAGATTGCGCACGCCGAGCGCCGACATCAACTTGTAGCGGCGTTCCATTTCAGCCACGCTCCAGTTGAGCGCATTGCCGGCCTGGCGCATGTCGGTGATGACCGGCGCCAGCAGGTGCGGAATGCCGTCGTACACCGACAGCTCCAGCATCTTGGGGTCGATCAGGATCAGCCGCACCTTGCTCGGCTCGGCCTTGTAGACCAGGCTCAGGATCATGGCATTGATCGCCACTGACTTGCCCGAGCCCGTGGTACCGGCCACCAGCACGTGCGGCATCTTGGCCAGGTCGGCCACGACCGGCTTGCCAGCGATATCCTTGCCCAGCGCGATCGCCAGCGGCGAATGCATCTCGGCATAAACCTGCGAACCGAGGATTTCCGACAGGAAAACGATCTGGCGGCGCGGATTGGGAATTTCCAGTCCCATGCAGCTCTTGCCCGGAATGGTCTCGACCACGCGCACGCTCATCACCGACAGCGCACGCGCCAGATCCTTGGCAAGATTGGTCACCTGGCTGCCCTTGACGCCGGCGGCAGGCTCGAGCTCGTAACGCGTAATCACCGGCCCCGGCAGCGCAGTCAGCACCTTGACCTCAATGCCGAAATCCATGAGCTTGCGCTCGATCAGGCGCGAGATGAATTCCAGCGTCTCGGCCGACTGCGGCTCGATTGCGCCATGCGGCTCGTCCAGCAAGCGTAACGGCGGCAGGGGCGAATCGGGCAGTGTTTCGAACAACGCCACCTGGCGTTCTTTCTCCACACGATCACTTTTGGTGATCTCGCGTGTCGGCGTTTCGATCTGCACCGGCTGCCGGTCTTCGGTGCGCTTGCGCTCGCTGACCACGAATTCCTCGCGCCGCTGTTCGGCGATACGGCCGGCACGGCGATCCTGCCGGTCCTGCCAGGCATCGCGCACAAAGAAATAACTGGCCATGAGCGCGCCGCCCAGGCGCTCGGTCATCATGATCCACGACCAGCCCGTGAACAGGCTGAAGCCGACCGCCATCAGCAACAACAAAAACATGGTCGAGCCGGCGAAACCGAGCAAGGCGCGCACGATTTCATCGATGACGACGCCCAGCATGCCGCCCGCTGCCAGCGGCAGTTCAACCGGTAGCGGCCGGATATGGCCGGCTTCCAATGCCGCCGACGCGATCAGCAGCGTGCCGAAGCCGAGAAAATTGAACAGCAGCAGGCGCCGTTCGCTACCCGCGACCACTTCCAGCCGCTGGTAAAGCAGCCAGATGGCATAGAACGCCAGCACCACCCACCACCAGGCGGAAAAACCGAACAAGTAGAGCAGGATATCGGCCAACCAGGCGCCGACCGCGCCGCCGGCGTTGTTGATGGCGGCACCGTCGCTGGCGCTGTGCGACCACGACGGATCGTTGCGATTGTAGGTAAACAGAATTGCGGCCAGGTACAAGCCGACCACGACCAGTGCCAGCCACCAGGCTTCGCGGACGACGCCGGAGGTCCTGGCAGACTCGACGACTTCGCGGCGGCGATTGAGTACGGGTGTTTTTTTGCGGAAAAGCAGGCTTATGTTCACGGCATCCGGTCTGCAGTATTAGACTTGGTTTATGCTGTCGATTATAGCAGCATCGCGCTGCCGTCGTGGTGGCGGCAGAATCGCGTAAAATCATGTTTTTCAGTCCATGAATCGCCCATGACGCTCACCGAACTCCGCTATGTCGTCGCCGTCGCCCGCGAGCGCCACTTCGGCCACGCGGCTCAGGCCTGCTTCGTCAGCCAGCCGACCCTGAGTGTAGGTATCAAGAAGCTGGAGGAAGAGCTCGGCGTCGCCATTTTCGAGCGCGGTTCGAGCGAAATTACGCTGACGCCGGTGGGTGAACAGATCGTGGCGCAAGCCGAGCGCTTGCTCGAAGACGCCGCCGCCATCAAGACCATCGCCCAGCAGAGCAGCGACCCCTTGCTGCACCCGCTGCGTCTCGGCGCGATCTATACCATCGGCCCTTACCTGCTGCCGCAGATCCTGCCGCTGCTGCACGAGCGCGCGCCCGGCATGCAGCTCATCATCCAGGAAAACTACACCGGCAACCTGCGCGAGCAGTTGAAACGCGGCAGGCTCGACCTCATCATTATTTCGTTGCCGTTCTCAGAGCCAGGCATCGTCACCCAGGCGCTCTACGACGAGCCGTTCCAACTGGCGTTGCCATCGGACCACCCATGGACCGCGCGTGAACACATCGACCCCGAGCTGCTCGGTGACGAAACCGTGCTGCTGCTGGGTGCCGGCCACTGTTTCCGCGACCAGGTATTGCGCGTCTGTCCGCAGCTCGCCGCCAGCCAGAATGCGGGCGGCATGCAGCAAACGCTGGAAGGCAGCTCGCTCGAGACCATACGCTACATGGTGGCTTCCGGCGTCGGCATGACGATATTGCCGGCCACGGCCTGCGTGCCGACGCGCGAGGAAAATCGCATGCTGACCTTTCGCCCGTTTGATGAACCGGCGCCGGTCAGACGAGTGGCGCTGGCATGGCGCAAGAGCTTCCCGCGGCCGCAGGCGGTGGAAATGGTCAGGCAGGCCGTGCTGAGCGCCAACCTGCCTGGCATACGGCCGCTGGACCTGCCGCCCGAGGACAGCTGAGCCGCGCAGAACCTAACATAGGCCCCAGTGTCACTAGAATTCTCAACCAACCCAAGGAGCACGCAATGGACATCGGAATCAAGGAAAATGACCGCAAGAAAATCGCGGACGGCTTATCGCACCTGCTGGCCGACACCTATACGCTGTATCTGAAGACGCACTACTTTCACTGGAACGTCACCGGCCCGATGTTCAACACCTTGCATTTGATGTTCGAGCAGCAATATAACGAGTTGGCGCTGGCGGTCGACGTCATCGCCGAGCGCATCCGCTCGCTCGACTTCTACGCGCCCGGCACTTATCGCGAATTCGCCAAGATGGCCACCATCAAGGAAACGGATTCCGTGCCCAAGGCGGAGGACATGATCCGCGAACTGGTCGCCGGCCACGAGGCTGTGGTGCGCACCGCACGCTCGGTCTTCCCGGCCGCCGACGAAGCTGCTGACGAAGCCAGCGCCGATTTGCTGACGCAGCGTTTACAATTGCACGAGAAGACGGCATGGATGCTGCGCAGCCTGCTCGAGAAGAATTAAATTCACACCAGCCATAAGTTTAGGAGTTACCCAGTATGTCCACCAAACACGCCCACCTGCTGATTCTGGGCTCCGGCCCTGCGGGCTATTCCGCTGCCGTCTA
>CBILOJ010000228.1:0-3418 GCA_966238525.1 uncultured Methylophilaceae bacterium
GAGACAGATCCGTATCCGTTGCACGCCCTCTTACCTAGCGGGCGCTTCGTCCCCAATCGCGTTCGCGCGCTCGTGGACTTCATTGTAGGGCGCTTTGCTGAACTCCGGCTATCAAGCGCGGAGCACTGAAGAAGGCCCCCGGCAGTCCGAGTTAATCACCCAGCGCCTTTGGAACGGTCGTGGCCCCGAAACTCGCCAAATCGGATGAGACACGGCCCATCGTTGAAGTGTGCTCGCATGGCGCCCGAGCGGCGGCGCGAACCGCGGCATTATCTGCGGCTTGGGCGCAGGTTCGCTTCGAGCGGAAGCTCTGGGGCGCGGGGGGAGCGCCCAGGCTTGGACGCCGCCCGGGCGTCTTCAAAATGGCGGCCGTGGTGCCATTGGTCCGGCCGGAGAACGTCGTGCCTTAGGTAGACTGATTGAGACTACGACGGTCCGCTCTGTGCATGACATAATTGATGCTGGTGCTCGAACCGATCTTTGAAGCCCACTTGCCACCCGAGTAGAATGCCTACCGGCCGGGCCGTAATGCCCAGCAGGCGACATTCGAGGCGCAGCAGCGGCTCCATCGCGCATCCATGAATATGATCAGAACCTCACTCATCCTCTTTGCTATTGCAATCGGCATTGTTGCAGGCACGTATGCCATTCAAAAGCCATATCAGCAGGAACGAATCAACTTTGCAATTCACCAGTTATTGCATGTGAAGCAAACATAAGCGACGAGTAAATTCCAGGGACGGCAACGACCGGTTTGGGTCGGTTTCTGCCTGTCGTGACAGTCCGCGAATTTTCCAGCCGGGCACCCTGCTAAGCTTGGCGGACCGGCCGAGATCGGCCATGAGTGTCCCTGCCAGTGGCGTTACGCAGTATCGATGTTCGATCGTTCCTGCGTAACGGACGATGCGCTACTTCTGACTTTCCTTTCCCATTGCCGGACGGCGTCCGGCCTGGCGGATCGATTCGCCAGTCAGCGTGAAACGATGGTGATGCTGCATGATGCGGTCGAGAAGCGCGTCGGCAATGGTCGCATCGCCGATCCGGGCATGCCAGTGCTCGATGGGAAGCTGGGCTGTGATGATGGTGGCCGTGCTGCCGGCGCGGTCGTCGATGATCTCCAGCAGGTCCGAGCGTGTGGCGCTGTCGATGGCGCCCATGCCCCAATCGTCGAGCAGTAACACGTCCGTCTTGGCCAGCTGCAGCAGCCATTTGCCGAAGGCGCCGCTGCCGTGCCGGATGCGCAGTTCCTCCTGCAAGCGGGGCACGCGCTGGTAGAGCACCGTGTGGCCGCGTCGGCAAGCGTGCTGGGCCAGCGCGCAGGCCAGCCAGGATTTTCCAGCACCGGTCGGACCGGTGATCAGCACACTGTGGCCTGCCGTTACCCAATCCCCCAAGGCCAGGCTCATCACGGCACGCCGGTCCAGACCCCGAGTGGGGCGGTGGTCGACGTCCTCGATCGCCGCCTGTCCATACTTGAGGCGGGCCTGTTTGAGCAAACGTTGCAGCTTGCGGTTGCTGCGCCAGTGGACTTCGCGGTCTACCAGCAAGGCCAGCCTTTCCTCGAAACTCATGGCACCCATGCCGGCCATGCCTAGTTGCTCCTCCAGCGCGGCCGCCAGGCCCTCGAGCTTGAGGCTGCGCAGTTGCGTCAGGGTCGTGTGCATCATCATGCCGTGCTCCTTATTGATAGTAGCGGGGGCCGCGCACATGCGCGTGGTCAGGGCTGATCCATTCTTCGCTGTTGGGGCGCGCCATCCTGTCCCTGTTGTTGACCAGGATGTCGTTGACGTGGCGGTACTGGCAGGCACCGATCTGCAACGCCAGCGCGCAGGCCGCCTCCAGGCGGGGCTTGCCGTAGCGCTTGGCCAGCTGGAGTAGGCCGAGGCAGGCGCGATAGCCGTGCTCCGGGTGCTTGTTTTCCTCCAGCAGCCGGGTCACGCACACCGCGACAGCGGGGCCGATCGCGCCGCCCCAGTCGATCAGGCGTTGCGGCGTCCATTCCATGTGGGCGCGGTGCGCCGCCGGCAAGTGTTCGGCAACGGTACTGAAGCCGCCAACGCGGCTGTTGCGGGCATGGCAGGCGATACGCTGTCCGCGATGCAGCAGCTCCACCGCGCTTCGCGTGATACGCGCTTCCAGCGCCTGGCCCACCAGCGCGTGCGGCACGCTGTAGCGGTGCTTTTCCACCTCGACGTGGTAATCGATGTGTACCTTGACGGTCTTAAAAGTGGCAATCTCGTAGCGTTGCGCTGGCAGTGCCTGGAGCGCCGGCGCGTCCAGCGCCGCGAAGGCGCTGGCCCGGCTGCCCGGCAGCTTCTGGAAGGGGCGCTCGTTCAGCTGCTTGAGCAGCGGGACGATGGCCAGATTTACTTCATGGATGTCGGCGAAGCGCTGGTGGCGCAGCCGCGCCATGATCCAGCGCTCGACCACCTGCACCGCCGATTCGACCTTCGGTTTGTCTTGCGGGTGATAAGCACGCGCCGGTAGAAACGAGGTACCGTAATGGCGCGCGAAATCGAGCACGGTGTCGTTGGCGCGCGGTGCGTACCGGTTGGCGTCGGCGATCAGCGCCCTTGGATTGTCGGGTACGATCAGGCATGGGCTGCCACCATAGAACTCCAGTGCCAGGGCGATGGCATCGAGCCAGTCGGCCATGGTTTCGCGCGGGGTGGCACAGGCATAGGTGTAGCTCGACGCCCCCAGCGCCGCCACAAAGAAGTGGGCACGGCCGCCGTCCCCTAGCGGCAAGGTTGGACCGGCAAAGTCGATGAAGAGCTTTTCGCCGGCGCGGTGCTGCTGCCGCATCGAGCGCTTGAGTGTCTTTGCGAAGCTGCGGTAGTGCTCGCAGAATTGCGTGTAGCGCCAGGTCCGCTGGCCGACGTATTCGGCTTGGTATTCCTCCCACAACAACATCAGCGTGACGCCCTTGCGGCGAAGCTCCTGGTGGATGCGCCCATAGTCGGGCATGGCGAAGTCGGGCTGGCGTTCTGGACGGCCCAGCAGGCGCCGCTCCAGTGCTGCCTCGTCCATTTCGCGGACGGCCTGCCAGTCCAGGCCCGCCGTCGCGGCCAGACCGGCGTATTTGGCAACGACGCCCTTTGACATCGCCAGCGACTGGGCGATCCGCTCGTGCGACAGTTTGACGTCCAGTTTCAGACGCAGTATTTCCTTGATCTTGCGCATGGTAATCCTCGGTGTGGGCATGGGCTTTTCGTGACGAAAACTGAAAAGCGTACCCGTGTGAAAAGGGCTATGCGCAACACCGACGCGGCGGTCACGATCACCGAAACGAGCGGTCACGATGCCGTCACGGCTACGTGACCGCCCGTTTCGGGGTAAGGTGAAATCGGTCATGATCGACCGAAATGGCTGGTCACGATCGGCCGAAATCACCGGTCACGATCGGCCGGAACAGGCG
>CBILOJ010000229.1:0-3364 GCA_966238525.1 uncultured Methylophilaceae bacterium
ATTGCCGGCAAACAGCAGGCCGGCGAAAAATATGGCTTTGAACATCGTTGTCTCGGCAAAGTGGATCAGTGAGAACACTTTAGCCAGAAGCTGAAATAATGTGAAAGAATATTATTTGATATATATATACTTAAATTGAATAACAAGGTCCGGTTGGATTAGCGGCAATAAAAAACCCGACGACAGGTTGCGGATCGTCGGGTAGGTACAACACTGCGCTTTTATTCAATGGCGATCGTGTTGGCTGCGGCTGTATTCGCCAGCAATAGCATTACGGTCCAATTTCAAGCCGCGCACGCTTTTGTCGCAGGTGGTGGGCGTTGAATGCCTGTAGTTCTGGCTTGAGCACATCGTCGGCAGCCACGACGCGGCTGACTTCCTGTCCTTGCGGCGTGAAGAATATCAGTGCCGGCAGCTGCTCCAGCGCCAGCTGCAAGTCCGCTAGCTGGCGCTGTAGCGGCTGTTCCTCCGATACCAGCAACAATGGCGCATAACGCGGGTTGTGGCGGGATTGCACGGCCAGTAGGTAAGCTGCTTCTGCTGCCTGCGAGCCCCTGCGGCTGACGGCCAGAATGACGCCGTTATCGGACTGGTGCGCTTGCGCTGAAATCAGCTGTTTGATGTCCGCTGGCGGTTGATCCTGCTGGCCGGCATGGGCGTCGAGCAGGAAGGCCAGGCTGGTGGCGATGAGCAATGCGGTACTGGTGATCAAGGGTAGCGTTCGATGCATGATGAGTCTCCAAAAAAGTGGGTGATGAGGTGTTGCGATGGACAGCAGCACGTCACGGAAACCCGTAGCCGGAATCCCGGCGCCTCGCCGCCATGTAGCGGCAAGGCCATGATGGCTACACTCGGATGAGGCATGCTCAAATCTTCGCCAGCGATACTTCGGTGGATTTGACCAGCGCCAGCACTTCGGTTCCCACTTCCAAGTTCAGCTCGTTGACCGAGCGGGTAGTGACCACCGAGGTGATGATGCCGAGCGCGGTTTCGACGTCGACTTCCGACACGACCGAGCCGAGTACGATGGCTTTGATGCGGCCGCGAAATTGATTGCGGACATTGATGGCATGAATGGACATGATTGGTTCTCCTGGTTTGGGTTAAACGTTGATGACTGCTTGCGTGCGGCGCATTAGCGAAAATCGACGACAAGTCCACCTGCGGCAACAGCCTGCCTCCGGCTGCACATCGCTGCCCTGTTTCTCCAGTTTCGTACGCAGGGCGGCCGGGCCGTTGGGTGTATAAACGATGCGAACGCCGCGTCGCGATGCTGCGTTCTTGATCTTGTGCATGAAGGGATGGCTGATCCCGTCGGTCACCAGCACGATGAGCTCGGTATCGTGCGGAATGACCTTGTTGCCGTCGCCGGCCTTGCGTCCGGACCAGTGGCGGATTTTCTGGATACCGCGGTGATGCAGCACCTGTTTGATGCCGGCGATCTGGTCGCCGCCGACGATTAAGGCCGAGTTCATGTCATCCTCCATGCGTTGCGGAGCAACTGCTCCGCGACTACCGATTTATCTGGCGTAGATTTGGTCGAAGCTGCCGCCGTCGGCGAAATGGGTTTTCTGCGCCTTGCGCCAGCCGCCGAATACTTCGTCCACCGTGATCAGGTTGAGCTTGGGAAACTGCTGCTCGTACTTCTTGGCGACGGATGCCAGGGTCGGACGATAGTAGTTCTTCGCCGCGATTTCCTGCCCTTGCTCGCTGTACAGGTATTCCAGGTAGGCTGTGGCCACGGCTCGCGTTTTCCGCTTGTCCGCCACCTTGTCTACCACGGCGACCGTAGGTTCGGCCAGGATGGACAGCGAGGGTGCGACGATCTCGAATTTATCCGGGCCGAGCTCGCGCAGTGCCAGGAAGGCCTCGTTTTCCCAGGCCAGCAGCACGTCGCCGATACCGCGCTCGACGAAGGTCGTGGTCGAGCCGCGAGCGCCGGAATCCAGCACCGGCACATTCTTGAACAACTGGCTCACGAAGGCGCGCGTCTTGGCTTCATCATTGCCGAATTTCTTTTGCGCATAGGCCCAGGCTGCCAGGTAGTTCCAGCGCGCACCGCCCGAGGTCTTGGGGTTGGGCGTGATGACCGAGATGCCGGGCTTGACCAGGTCGTTCCAGTCCTTGACGTGCTTGGGGTTGCCCTTGCGCACTAGGAAGACGATGGTCGAGGTATAAGGCGAGCTGTTATGCGGCAGCCGTTTTTGCCAGTCGGCCGGCAGCAGCTTGGCTTTGTCATGGATGGCATCGACGTCGGAGGCCAGCGCCAGGGTGACGACATCAGCCTGCAGGCCGTCGATGACGCTGCGCGCCTGCTTGCCGGAGCCGCCGTGCGACTGCTTGATCGTGACCTTGTCGCCGGTCTTGGTCTGCCAATATTTGGCGAAAGCAGCGTTGTATTCCTGGTAAAGCTCGCGCGTCGGGTCGTAGGAAACGTTGAGCAAGGTTGTTTCGTCAGCGGCGTTCGCCGATAAGGGGTTGATCAGCGCGAGTACCGCGATCAGTGCGGACAGGCCTAGAAAAAATATCTTCATGGTTGTTTCCTTTTTATTCAAATATGGGCAAGGGATTTAAAACGAGAACTGCAAACGGCTCAGCAGGACGCGCTCGTCTTCGCGATCTTGCGGATTGGCCAGGCTGCCGCCGCCACCCTGCTCGAAGCGCGTCTGTTCGTAATTCACCGCCAGCTTGACCCACTGATTCAGGTACCAGTTGAGGCCCGCGCCCCAGGTCCTGGCGGATTTAGCCGACGTCGTGGGATTGGCGTAGCCCTGGTCGAAGACATCGTCGTCGATCTCCTGCTGCTGATAGCGCGCCACCACTTCCCAGGCACCCCAGCCCGGTTTACCGGCTTCGAATGGCTGCTTGGGCTTGACCTCCTTGAACGAAGCGTCTTCGCCCGTCAGCAGCCATGTGGCCGCGACTTGCCAGGCATCGCTCTCGACGTTGCCATGGCTGGTCGCGTTGTGAACGTCGGTGCTGACGCTGGCGTATTCCGCCAGCACGCCGAGCGGCCCGTGGTAGTAATAGGCCTGAGGCGTCCAGCGGAAACGGCGGCCATCGCCGACGACATCGGTGTTGAGCGCAAAGAAGTTGCTGGCCGATAGCCCCGGTGTCTTGTAGCCTCCGGTGACGCCGCGATTGGCCGTGGTGCCGTTGGCATCTCCATAGGTGGCGGCGATACCGAGCCCGAGGCCTGCGAGTGCGCTGTCGCTTTCCGCGAACGGCGTGGCGAAAACACGCACGGCATAATCCTTGTCGTCGTTGGTATCGAGCAAGGTCGTGCTTTCGGCGCCGTCATTGACGCCGTTGAAAATGCCGACAGCATATTCGAGCCTGTCGGCGAACAGCTTGCCGAAAACGG
>CBILOJ010000230.1:0-3342 GCA_966238525.1 uncultured Methylophilaceae bacterium
CGATCTGCGGCACGAGTTCGCGCGCCTCCTCGATGAACACGGTCAGCAATTCCTTGTCGACCGCGACCGGCTGCGCAGGAGCCGCTACGGCCATGGATTCGACAACAGCACTGTCCTTGGCGGCCGCCTCGGTTTCCATTGCCGATGGCCGGTTTGCAACACTTGCCTGCGCAGCGGACTGTAGCGCCGTGACTAGCGCCAGCGCCGGTTTGGGTTCACGCTGGCCGGCGGCCTTGTCCAGCATGTCAGCCAAGGCGTCGACAGCTTTGCCTATCAGGGCCAGCGCCGGCTCGCTCCAGGCGCCTGCTTGCGCATCCAGCCAGTGTTCCAGTCCGCGCGCCAGATCCTCAATGGCTTTGAAGCCGGCAGCGCCGGCATTGCTCGCCAAGGTATGCGCTGCACGCCGCATGGGGTCCGAAGGCACCAGCGCAGGCTGTGCGGCCAACTCAGCCTGCCCTTGGCGCAGGGCCTGGACATGCTGGCCGGCCTCGGCGAGGAAAATGTCGTACAAAGCGCGGCTGAGCTTGCGCGTGCCGTCAATCAGCACCTCGGCAGCGTCGGCCACGCGCTGCTGCGACGCGTTCTCGCTTTCGAGCACATCGGCTTCGCGCTGCCAGTCGGCCGGGGTCAGCTCGACGACGTGGGCTTCACGTAACGCAGCGGCCCAGTCGGCAAACGCAGCGCTTGCCCGCTCAACAAAACTCAGCTGGGCGGCACTCGGCACCACGCCGTTTTCCAGCACCGCATTAAGCAGTTTTTCCACGCTCCAGGCGACTTCACCGAGCGCCGCAAGGCCGACGGTACGGCCGCTGCCCTTGAGCGTATGGAAACCGCGACGGACTTCGACCAGCGCGCCATTGTCGGTCGCGTTGACGCGCAACGCTTGCAGATGCTGTGCCACGTGCGCCAGCACTTCTTCGGTTTCGGCCAGATAGATGTCGAGCAATTCGGCATCCAGCGCCCGGTCGGTCATGACTTCGGGTGTCTGCGGCACTGATGGCGCAACGCTTTCGACAACCGCCGGCTCGAAAACTTCCACCTGGCTCAGCAGCGTCAACTGCGATTCCAATCGCGTCAATATGGCTTCCAGCGCCGTTTGCGATTCGGGGCGAATGCGCGGCAAGGCCTCGGCATGGAAATCGAGCAGACTCAGGCTTTCGGCGATGAGTTCGAACAAAGCCTGATCGGCCGTCGTGGCATTGTCATAAAAATGCGCGGCCAGGCTGGCGCAGGCCTTGGCTACGGCGGTCGGTACCGGCAAATCCAGCATATCGAATGCAGCCGCTGCCTGCTGCAGTGGCGTCATCGCCGCCTGCAGCGACTGCCGGTCGCCGGTGTTACGGAAATAGGCGTCCAGCGATTGCTCCGCCAGTTTGAGCGCGGCTCTGAGCTGCTGCGCGACCGCCGTCATCGCTTCGCCCTGCAATTGCATCGGCAACGGCACGCCGGACAGGTCGGCCATCGGACCGCCATCCATCAGTTCCTGCAAGCGTCTGGCCTGCAGTTCGAGCGCCTGCATGTGCTTGGCGCCGAGCCGGTCATAATTCTCCAGGCTCTCCTCGAGCAGATTCAGGCTGGCGGCCACTTCCAGCAAGGCAGCTTCGCTCATCTTGGCCGCATCGAGGTCGAGCGCAGTCGCCAGCTCATGCAAACTGGCGAACAGGCCGGCCACGGCGGTATCGCCCAGATGATGGCTGGGCTCGACAACATCGCTGAGCTGATGCAGGAAATGGTCGAGGGCATCGGGCTGCTGCTCCGCCGCCGCCCAGGTTGACTTGAGCGGCTCCAGTGCAGCCTTCAGGGTATCCAGTGCCTGCTGCTGCGCCGCCGCGAGCTCGGCAGGACTCAGTACCGGCGTGCCGGCGTCCGGCAATAATGCGTCGAGTCCGAAAACCGCCTTGACGCGGAGGATGCGCTCGCCCAGCGGCGCGCACAGCGCCACGTAGTACAACAGGTCGCGCAGCAGGGTACCGGAAGCACGCGATGTGCCTTCGCCGCTGCTGCGCAACTGCTGGTCCAGCCGGCGGCATAGCCGTTTGACGCCCGGGCGCTCGGCGATGGCATCCTGCAGCATGGCATCGGTGAAAGCCGCGGCCACCCACCACAGCGTCCGCTGCGCGGCGGCCTGCACCTGCTGCACATTGTCGATGGCGCGGCGCATGTCGCTCAGGCCTTCCGCGCTCTCATCCTTGAGCCAGCGCAGCAGGGACTTCTGAAACAACACGCGTTGCTCGGCGATATAGGCCGGATAATCGTTGGCATCGAGCGGGCGCGACGGCAAATCCTTGGGCGCGCGCAACTCGACGTCAGGGAAGAACAGCGCGCTTTCCTCCAGGGTTTCGCCCTGTATTTCCGCCAGCGCCTGCAACGCCGGGAAAAAGCGCAGCGGAAGATCGGGCGCGCCGTCGAGCAGATCGCGCAGATAGACGCGCAGCACATCGACGGCACGGCTTAGGACCTGCAGCGTCTCCGGCTCTGCGGCGATCGACTTATTTTCCAGCCGCTCGACGCATTGTTCGATACCGGCGCAGAAATGCTTGCAGCCGGCCAACCCCACCATATCCAGCGCGCCGTTGACCTGGTAGAGATGCGTCTGTGAAAAACGCAACGGCGTAATGTCGCCCGGTGCGGCGGCAACCGCTGCCAGGTTCTCGAGCACAATGTCCAGCGCCTGGTCGATCTCGTCCTTGACCCAGCTCAGGGGGCCTATGTCGAAATCTTCCGCTGCGTTGATTGCGTGCGCCAAGTTCGCGTCCTCAGGAAAGCTTGAAGCCGGCGACGGACCCGCTCAGCTCTTCGGCCAGCGTCGAAAGCTGGCCCACAGACTGCGCGGTTTGCTTGGTGCCCTCGGTCGTCTGGGAAGTAATGTTCTGAATCTGTTCCATGTTGCGGCTCACCGTCGCCGCCACCTCGGTCTGGGCGACGGTCGCGCTTGAAATGGCTTCGATCAGGCGGGCCAGGCTGTTGGTCACGGTCTCGATTTCATGCAGCGCCTGGCCGGCGGCATCGGATAGCCGCGTGCCCTCGACCACGCCCTCGGTGCTGCGCTCCATGGCCACCACCGCGCTGTTGGTGTCGGTCTGAATGGTTTTCACGATGGCGCTGATCTGCTTGGTCGCTTCCGACGAGCGTTCCGCCAGCCGCTGCACTTCTTCGGCCACCACGGTGAAGCCACGCCCGGCTTCACCGGCGGATGCCGCCTGAATTGCCGCATTGAGCGCCAGGATGTTGGTTTGCTCGGTAATGTCGGAAATCAGTTCCACAATTTCAGAAATTTCTTGAGAACTCTCGCCCAGCCGCTTGATTCGTTTAGAAGTTTCCTGAATCTGCATGCGCATATCA
>CBILOJ010000231.1:0-3333 GCA_966238525.1 uncultured Methylophilaceae bacterium
TGGCGCCTGCGCGACAAGATCGACATATTCGCCGCGCACGGGCGAGAACACGCCGTAATGCGGATGGATACGCGCGCCCAGCGCCGGAATCTCAACGCCCTTCTTGCGCCATTCATGCGCGCCGATCAATCCCAGCAGCTCACGCAAGGAGGCGATATACGGCTCGTTCGCCTCGCCGTAGGCTTCCGTACAGGCCACGCTCACCTCAGGCGCCCGTCGCAGATTCAAAGAGTGCCCGGCATCGAATTGCAGCAGCAACATGCCCAGCATGCGCGCGCGCTGCGCCTGCGCCTGCCGGTGCAAATGAAAGGGTTCCGCCGGCGATGAAGCTTGCGCTACCGGCTTTTGCTTGCGCGGCTTGCGTTCGGCGCGCCGTGCCATGGCCTGCAGCAGTTGCCTGGCGTTGTGAAAATCGCCGCGCCACAGCATGGCCGTGCCTTCACAAGCGTGGCGATAAGCGTTGTCAGCACTGATGCTGTCATCGACAACCAGAATGCGTTTAGGCGGCGATACTGCGCTTTCCGAGCGCCAGCGTACCGTTTGGATCTGGCCGGCCTCCTCCCAGCTGACGACCGGAAAGTCGCTCATCTAGTCGTCGTACTTGATGTACTTGAAGCGCTGGTCCTCGTTGGGCGTGCCTTCGAGCGCCCCGCCTTCGCGGCCGGGCTGCCACTGGATCACTTCCTCGATCTTGCGCGCCAGCGTGAAATCCTTGTCGGTAATGCCTTTAGCGCTGTGCGTGCACAGTTTGACGATGACGAAAGCATAGGAAACGGTGAGGTCGGGATGGTGCCAGGCGGCCTCGGCCAAGTGGCCGACGGTGTTGACCACCATCAACGTGCCTTTCCAGCTGCCGGTCTTGTACTTGCGCCGTATCCAGCCGTCTTCGAGATACCAGTGCGGTAATTCTGCCGCCAGTTTGGCTTTGACTTCATCTTCGCTGTAAACGCGCTCTTTGCTTGTTTCGCTCATCGTTACTCTCCTAGATTCCCGAATTCATCATCAACTTGCTGCGGGCAGCCTGAGGCCCACTTGTTGCAGCCGCGCCACGGATAGGCCCTGCTCGAATTCAACGAAATCCTGCCGGCTCAGTATCCAGCTATCGAAATTCTGGTTCGTCGTAAAATCGCCGAGACGCTCGTCAACGATGCCGTCTTCGATTAGCGCCGCCAACGAAATCCGGGCAGGATCGGGGCGTTGCGACTTGACCAGCACCAATTGCTCGGCATTGAGCTTGGCTGCAAGCCACGCCGCCAGACTGTCGGAAGTCACCTGCCAACTGGCGGGTATACGCTCGTCTGCGAGCACCATGGCGCTTGGTAACCACACAATGGCGCGATGTTGCCAGCCGCGCTCGGCGATCTCGAGCTCGCTTCTGGCTGTCACCAGTGCCGGGTTGAGGCCGGCGAGCAGCATGCCGTACTGATCCATGGCCATCACCGCTAAGCGATGTGCGGTATCGTCGCTGCATTGCGTGCGCCGCTGGGCTTCGCGCACGGCATCGGCAAAAATGCCGCCGCCGGGCACGATCACGAGCCGGCCGTCACCGTAGCGCGCGAACAGTGCCAGCCACTGTGCAAGTTCGGGAGAGCCGAGCAGGCTGCCGCCTAGTTTGATCACCCACATATTCAGGATTCCGCGTTCAGGGTTTGCATCAGTTGCATCATGGAGGAAGCCTTGTCCAGGGTTTCGCGGTATTCCTTTTCCATTTCCGAATCGGCGACGATCCCGCCACCGGCCCAGAAACGAATCTCTCCCGCCGAGTATACCGCGGTGCGGATCGCGATATTGGTATCCATGTTGCCATCGAACCCGATATAGCCGATAGCGCCGCAGTAGAGCCCGCGCCGATGCGGCTCCAGCTCTTCGATGATTTCCATCGCCCGCAGCTTGGGCGCGCCCGTGATGGAACCACCAGGAAAGCAGCCGCGCAAAAGGTCTATTGCGGTCATATCTGGCGCCAGCGTGCCGGTCACGGTGCTGACGAGATGATGCACGTTGGCGAAGCTCTCGAGCGCAAACAGGCGATCAGCCCGGACCGAGCCGGTGGCGCAGCTCTTGCCGATGTCGTTGCGCAACAGATCCACGATCATGAGATTTTCGGCGCGATCCTTGGAACTGGCCTCGAGCTCGACAGCATAATGGCGGTCCGCCTCGGCATCGGTCGAACGTGGTCGCGTCCCCTTGATCGGCCGCGTTTCCACGTGTTTTCCTTGCACCTGCAGAAAGCGTTCGGGCGAAGCGCACAGCACGTCGACACCGGGCAGGTGCATGTAAGCCATGAACGGCGCCGGGCTGATCTGGCGCAGGCGCAGATACGCGGCCCAGGCATCGCCATTGGCTCGTGCACTGAAACGCTGTGCCAGATTGACCTGATAGCAGTCGCCAGCACGGATGTAGCGCTGTATGCGTTCGAATGCCGATGCATATGCCGGCAGGCTCATATTGGAGCTTAGGTCGGACTGGATGTGGAACTTGCCAGGCTGGGGCATGGCTGGCGCCGAGAACAGATCGCATAATGCCGGCCAATTATCACGCGTGGTGGCGTGCTGTGCGTGCGAGGCCAGCCAGGCACGCTGTGCACGGTGATCGATGATGACGGCCCAATCGTAGAGCCCAACCATCATCTGCGGCATGTGTTCACCGTCCAGGGCTTGCGCGGGCAGACGCTCGAGTCGGCGCGCGAGATCGTAGCTGAAATAACCGAGCGCGCCGCCGCAGAATGGCAAATCATCAGGACGCTGGTCTGGCGCTATCGTGTAAGACGCCAGTAGCCGTTTCAGCAGCAGGAACGGATCATCGGTAGCGACTTGCTCGCCTTCGGGCCCGGTAATCGTGGTGTTTCCGTCTTGCGTCACCAGTGTCATCACCGGTTCGGCAACAATGATGTCGTAATGGCCGTACTGGCTGGCAGGCTGGCCGCTGTCGAGGTAAACCGCCCAGGGCTTGTCGGCGACGCGCGCGAATAATGCCGCGCCGTCCGCAACATAAGGCAGTTCTTGTTTGAGCAAACTCATGCAGCGGCTTTGTTCGACAAACCAGCATTCAGGGCAGCGACTGCATAAGCCGGCAGGCAGATGCTCGCCCAATGACGTACCGATTCCGATACCGCCGGGATCATGGCTGCTGCCGGTAGATAAGGCCTATCGAGCTGACGCGCCAGCTCGCGCACGAGAAAATGCCCGGCGCCGGTGCCCACCAGCGGCATGTTTGCATCGGGCAGCAGACATGAGAATGTGCGCAAGCTCGCCCGTTTCAGACGTTCGATCTGCTGTTGCTTGCATGCCTGCGCCAGTGTTTTCCATTCCGTCATCGACCCGTCGGCGAGGTCGT
>CBILOJ010000232.1:0-3309 GCA_966238525.1 uncultured Methylophilaceae bacterium
CATCACGGCTTCGGGCCGTACCACCGCGACCGTGCGCGGCAACGCCGCCAGCAGGTTCTGCGCCGCAGCCAGCGCCAGCGGCCGGCCATCGGGCAATAGCTGCATGAGCTTGTCCTCCGCGCCGAAGCGGCGCGAAAAACCCGCTGCCAGAAGTATCCCTACTGCCATATAGCCTGATTCCCCGTCCTGATCAGCGTCGCCGGAACTTATTGCCGGCAAAGTGCGCCCACTATTAAATAAGCAAGCTTGAAAGGCTGCCGAACATGATACCGCTCTCCGTACTCGACCTCTGCCCTATCGCCGTCGGCGCCAGCGCCGCCGACGCTTTCCGTAATTCGCTGGCATTGGCGCGCCACGCCGAAGCGCTCGGTTATCACCGCTTCTGGCTGGCCGAGCACCACAACATGCCGGGCATCGCCAGTGCCGCCACCTCGGTCGTCATTGCGCATGTGGCCGCCGGCACCAGCCGCATCAGGGTCGGGGCTGGCGGCATCATGCTGCCCAACCATGCCCCGCTCGCCATCGCCGAACAGTTCGGCACGCTGGCTTCGCTCTATCCGGGTCGCATCGACCTCGGCCTTGGTCGTGCCCCGGGCAGCGACATGGCAACGGCGCGAGCATTGCGGCGCGACCCGGCCAGCGGCGATGAATTCCCGCAACAGGTGCAGGAGCTGCAGTATTTCTTCGCTCCGGTGACGGCAGGCCAGCCAGTGCAGGCGGTTCCCGGCGCCGGGCTCGATATACCGTTGTGGATCCTTGGTTCCAGCCTGTTCGGCGCGCAGCTTGCGGCCGCACTCGGCCTGCCCTACGCCTTCGCCTCGCATTTTGCGCCGACCTTCCTGCTGCAGGCACTCGAAATCTATCGCAGCAATTTCGTGCCGTCGCCGCAGCTGGACCGGCCTTACGTCATGGCCACGGTCAATGTGCTCGCCGCCGGCAGCGACGAGGAAGCGCACTATCACTTCACCTCGCAGCAGCAATCCTTCGCCAACCTGCTACGCGGCACACCGGGGCAGTTGTCGCCGCCGGTGGACGACATCGAGACTTACTGGTCGGCCAGCGAAAAAGCCGGCGCCGAGCGCATGTTGCACTATTCGTTCGTCGGCTCGACCCAGACGGTGACGCGAGGCTTGCGTCAGTTCCTGGCGGCGACGACACCCGACGAGCTCATGGTTACCGGCCATGTCTATGACCAGACCGTGCGCCTGCGCTCGTTCGAACTCGTCGCCGGGCTGCAGCTGGATTAGCTGCCGGCACCTTTACGTGCGTTGTCGATGCTGAATGCACCGGCACCGGCAAAGGCGAAATACAGGAAGACGAAGCAGTAGATCACGGCCAGTTCGCCGCCGTTGAGCAAAGGCAGGAAGTTCGAGCCGGCATGAGCGATGAAGTAGGCAAACGCCATCTCGCCCGACAGGATGAAAGCGGTCGGGCGCGTCCACAAGCCGATCAGGATCAGGATGCCGCCGACCAGCTCGAGGATGCCGGCGACGCCGATCAGCGAAAACAGCTGCAGGCCGTCGAACATAGCCACGTGCGGGATGCCGAGCAGCTTGGCGCTGCCGTGCTGCAGAAAGAGAAAACCGATGACGATGCGCAGGATGCCGAGCACGCGCGGCGTCCATGGGGCGAGAAAGGCGGGGGTTTGCATCTTTAATCCTCCGGGATCGTTGTTGGATGGCGTCTCAGCGCGCCGCGGATAGCCTATCACCATATCGCCCGCGTGGGGCGCCGTTTTCAATGTGCCCGAGCGTACAATCGCCCGGCGCGCTTCAGCTGTAAGCTTGTTCCTGTCTCCCGGCCGCTGCCGTAGATCGGCACGCGCCCATTGCGCCGCCTACGAACAAGCAAGGAGTTACGATGTACGCATCCCCTTCCCCGCACGCCAATCCCGAAGTCATGCGCCACGTGCAGAATTGCATCGCCCACTGCCTCGACTGCAGCCGGCTTTGCGAGCAATGCAGCGTCGAATGCCTGCGCGCCGGTACGCCGGACCTGCTCGAATGCATAGAGAAATGCCGCGACTGCGCCGACATCTGTGCGCTGGACGCCAAGCTCATGAGTCGCGAATCACCGTTCCACTTCCAGCTCTGCCACATCTGCTCCAAGATCTGCGAGGCCTGCGGCACCGCCTGCGACGAAGCGGCCGACAGGAATGCCGGCAATCTGGATCGGACGCTGGTGCAGGAATGCGCGGCAGCCTGCCATCGCTGCGCCGATTCGTGCCGGCGCATGGCCGAGATGTACAAGGCCGATGAGCTGCACTAGGCCGTACATCAAGCCAATGCCGAGCGAGGCCATTTAGTTTGGAATACAAGGACTACTACAAGATCCTGGGCGTCGCCAAGGACGCGAGCGCCGACGACATCAAGAAAGCCTATCGCCGGCTGGCGCACAAATACCATCCCGACGTATCCCAGGCCGCCGATGCCGAGGAAAAATTCAAGGAAGTGGCGGAAGCCTACGCCACGCTCAAGGATGAGGACAAGCGCGCGGCCTATGATGCGCTCGGAACGCAGCGGGCAGGCAGCGAATTCCGTCCGCCGCCGGATTGGCAGCAGCAATACCAGGAAACCGGTTTCTCATTCGACGACGCCGATTTCGCCGACCTGTTCTCGGCTTTTCGTCATCGCGGCGGTGGTGCCTGGCAGCAGGAAAGCCGCCAGCTCCGCGGCCAGGATTATGAAATCGACGCCGAGATCACACTGGAGCAGGCATTCGAAGGCGCCACGCTCGACATGAACCTCAGCGTGCCCGAATACGACAGCCAGGGGCATGTGACACAACAGCCGCACACCTTCAAGGCGCGCATTCCACGCGGCGTCAGCAACGGCCAGCGCCTGCGGTTGCGTGGCAAGGGCGGCAAGGGCTACAACGGCGGCGCCGACGGCGATCTCTACCTCAACATCCGTTTCAAGCCGCACCCGCTGTTCGAGCCGAATGGCCACGACCTTTATTACCAGCTACCGCTGGCGCCCTGGGAAGCGGCACTCGGCGGCGCGGTCGAAGTGCCGACCCTGCAGGGCTCGGTCCGGCTCAAGATTCCGGCAGGGACCGACAGCGGCAAGACACTGCGCCTCAGCGGACGCGGACTGCCCAAGCAGGACAAATCGATGGGCGACCTCTACGCCGTAGCCCAGATCATGGTGCCGCACGACTTAAGCGCCCGCGAAAAAACATTATTCCAGGAACTGGCCGAAGCCTCGGCCTTTAATCCGAGGAGCAAGCAATGATCATCGACCTGACAGAGATGGCCTGGCTGGACGAGCAGCACGAGGTTTCGATAGAAGAGCTGGCCGAGGTGTCCGG
>CBILOJ010000233.1:0-3308 GCA_966238525.1 uncultured Methylophilaceae bacterium
GACCTCGGGCATGGCTTCCTCGTACATGTCGGGAATTTCACGGTCGTCGAACACGAAGTAGTAATCCTGGTAGGTTTTCTCGCCGCGCCGCGCGCGCTGCGCCCATTCGTGCGCGTTTGAGGTGTGGTTGACGACGACGTCGAGCGCGAGCAGCATGCCGCGCTTTTTCATGTTGCTTGACAGCGCATCGAGATCCTTGAGCGTGCCGAGCTCGGGGAATATCCTGCGGAAGTCGCGCACGGCATAGCCGCCGTCGCTCTTGCCCTTGGGGCAGTCGAGGATGGGCAGGACGTGCATCATGTTGACGCCGAGGTCCTGCAGGTAATGCAGTTTGGACTTGAGGCCCTTGAGATCGCCGGCGTACTGACGGCAGTAGAGCGCGATACCGACCCATTTCTGGTGCAGAAACCAGTTGTGATCTTTTTCGCGTGCAAGGTCGAGCTTGCGCAGTTCGGCCGAGCGCGCGATATATTGCTGCGCCATGGCTTCCACCAGCCGCTGCATCTGCATCTTGAAGTCACTGCGCTCGCCGTAAAGCTTGTGGAACAGGGTGTAGATAGCGTAGAAATTGGCGCCGAGGCGGATATGGAAATGCTGCAGATTCTGCTCGCCGATTTTCGGCTGCAGCGCGATCATGATGTCATTCAGCAGCGAGTGCGAAACCTGTTCGTACATATCGATCCATGCAAGTGTGGGCGGTGTGTGAATACGGCAGGCGACTACTGGCGCCCAGCGCGGCAAAATTCATTGTACGATTTTGATCGGCAACGCACAGCGGGTTACCATACAAAGCTGTTGGCCCGCCATCGCGGCGACCGGATTATTGATACAAGGATTACAGATGAAATCAGGATTTTTGCGTTCAGCGGCATTGCTTGCCGCGCTTTGCACATTGCTGGCCGGCTGCGGCAGCATGAAAATATGGCCGTTCGGTGAAGAGAAAAGCGCCGAACAGCCTGGCCAGCCGGCTAATTCCACTGCATACGAATGCGAGGGCGGCAAGAAATTCTACGTACGCATGCTGGATCAGGGCAATACGGCCTGGCTGATCCTGCCGCTGCGGGAAGTGGGGTTGGCGAAAACGGAATCGGCTTCGGGCATGCGCTACAGCAACGGTATCTCCACACTGCATATCAAGGGTGACGAGGCGATGCTGGAGGACGGGCCGGATAATACCTATAAATCATGCAAGGCCGTGGTCGCCAAGTCCAAATAAGGTAACTGCGAGGAAGGCTGCCAAGCTAGTAGTCGGCGCTGCGTCCGGTCGAATAGCCTGATGGCACGTCGTTCTGCCACTGGCCGCACTGCTCGCAACGGTGGTCGTGCATGGTGGTGCACAAGGCCAACGCATGCGCGCCGCAGTAACGACAACTTGCCGCAGGGGCTGGCGACTTGTGGCGACTTTCGTGATGTTCATGCGCCACTTTGCTGCTGCCCAATCCATACTTGTTGTCCATATCCCCTCCACAGCAAGCGGGTTGTACGGGTCGAATTCTGGCCGTCTCAGCCGGCAAGAATTCCTTGGCTGAATTGCACCATACCGCAATTCGACCTGGACGTGTAGTGCCTGCCCTAGCCGTTTGCCAGACGCTGCAGGTCATCGATGATTTCCTGCGAATGGCGCGAGGTATCCACGTCCAGGTAGGTTTTGGCGATGTTGCCGTCGGGCTCGATGAGGAAGGTGTAACGCTTGGCGATCTTGATCAGCCCCAGATTGCGCAGCGCACCGTAGCTGTCGGCGACCCGGCCGTCTTTATCGGCGAGCAGCGGAAACGGCAGATGGTATTTCTCGGCGAAGCGGGCGTGGGATGCACTGTCGTCGACGCTGATGCCGACCACCTTGGCTCCTAGTTTCTCCAGCTGGGCGAGATCGTCGCGAAAACTGCAGGCCTCCTTGGTACAGCCCGGCGTATCGTCCTTGGGGTAGAAGTACAGCACGACCCAATGGCCGCGATAGTCGGCGAGAGCATGCAGCTTGGCATTCTGGTCCGGCAGTGAAAACGGCGGCGCCGTCTGGCCGGGTTTAAGGATTTCGGTCGCATTGCCGATTTGGCGGAAGACCAGCAGGCCGAGCACGAGCAGTATTGCGGCGAGGGCGATGATTTTCATGATCCCATCCATGGCGTGCATTGCATGTACCGGTTGCGGCCGGCATCCGGAAGTCTGGTACCCCGAACACGAATCGAACGTGTGACCCTCTTCTTAGGAGGAAGATGCTCTATCCACTGAGCTACCGGGGCATGCGTCTATTTTCGCATATTCCTGCCCGGTTTAGACATTCCGGCTTGCCCATAATCCAACACCAGCGGCGGGTTCTTGTCGCAAAAATTCGTGGATAGTTATTTGCCCAGGCGGATTTCGATATGGCGTTCGTCGAACGCCAGCTTGAGCCGTTGCAGATATTCGCGGCGCACATTGAGCTGCTCCATGGCCAATACCTTGAAGCGGCATTTGATGATGACCGCGGTATCGGTAATGTTGTCGACACCAGCGATTTCGAGCGGATCGAGGATCCTCAGGCGATAGCCATCATCGGTGCGCAGCTCTTCGCCCACTGCGCGCATCACCGCCATCACTTCATCGAGATCGGCCTGGTGCGTTACGCCAATTTCCATCACGGCATAAGAGAATTCACGACTCATGTTGGTCACGGTGTTGATGATGCCGTTAGGAATGAAGTGCACGTTGCCCTGGTAGTCGATGAGCCGTACATAACGCAGCGTGATTTCCTGCACCTCGCCCGACTTGCCGGCGACTTCGATGAAGTCGCCCTGGCGTATCTGGTTTTCCAGCAGCAGGAAGAAGCCGCTGAAGAAATCCTTCACCAGACTCTGCGCGCCGAAACCGATGGCAATGCCGACGACGCCGGCGCCTGCGAGTATGGGGGCGATCGAAATGCCGAGCTCGCTCAACAGCAGCATGCCGGTGACGATGGTGATGATGACCGAAGTCAGGTAACGGAAGACGCGGCTCATGGTCTCGATGCGCTTCAGCTCTTCGAGCTTGTCTTCCACGCGATCGAGCATGAAGCCGCGCATGATGACGATGGCCTTGGCCGACAGCTTGAACGCGAGCCATGACAGCAGCAGGATGATGACGATGTGCAGCGCGGGCCGGTAGAAGAGGTTCAGCGTGGCGGGATCGAAGCCTGGGAGTAGATTCACGCTCGGCCTGTCGATCTAGGAAGACGGTGCCTGCAGCCGGGCCGCCAGGGGACGGAACTGCAATTGATAGAACATGTGCAGATAGCGCGCCATTTCCTGCCGTTCCAGCCCGCTGACGAATTTCCAGAAACCGTAGATGCGCGA
>CBILOJ010000234.1:0-3291 GCA_966238525.1 uncultured Methylophilaceae bacterium
CCATGGCATAAATCTGGCCGTCGGCGCCCTTGAGCGGCGTCATCAGCAGTGTGCCGCCGCGCAGGCTCTTGGCATTGCCCATGGAGGATACGGTGACGTCCAGCGTCTGCCCGGGCTGGGAGAACGGCGGCAGGGCGCTGGTGACCATGACCGCGGCCACATTTCTCAATTGCAGATTGGTGCCGGCGGGCAGGTTGATGCCCATGCCCTGCAGCATGCTGATGATGCTCTGCACCGTGAACGGCGTCTGCGTCGTCTGGTCGCCGGTACCGTCGAGGCCGACGACGAGGCCGTAGCCGATGAGCTGGTTGCTGCGCACGCCCTGGATCGAAGCCAGGTCCTTCAGGCGTTCGGCATGGCCCGTAATGGGTGCCAGGCAGGCAAGCGCCGCCAGTAATACTGCAGCGGCGCGCATGATGTTCAGGATGCTTAATGGCTTTTTCATAGCGGTGCGATGCTCAGGAAGAAGCGGGTCAGGATGGACATGACCTGCGAAGCGTCGATGCGGCTGTTGGTGCGGTATTCGATGCGCGCATCCGCCACCTGCGTCGACGGCACGACATTGCCGGCACGTACATAGTCGGGGTTGACCACGCCCGAGAAGCGCACGAACTCGCTACCCTTGTCGAAGGCAATCTGTTTTTCACCGCTGACGACGAGGTTGCCGTTCGGCAGCACCTCGATGACGGTGACGGTGACGGTGCCGCTGAAATTGTTGCTGGCTCTCTGCGCCGCGGCGTCCTCGTAGTCGATATCGGAACTGGCGGAGAACGTGGCTTTCGGTACCGGCTTGCCGAACCAGCCGCCGATCGAGGAATCGACGTCGCCGCTCTTGCTGCCGGAGCTGCCGTTCTGCTTGGCCGCGGCCGTGTTCTCGCTGATGGCGATGGTGATGATGTCGCCGACGTGGCGTGCGCGCTTGTCCTCGAACAGCGGGTCGTAGGTCGCCGTGTTGAAGATGGCGCCGTTGCGTGCCGGCGGTGCCGGTACCGCCGCTGCGCGCGCCGTCGACGGCTGCTCGATGATGCTTTTCGGCGTCACCGCGCAACCGGCGAACACGGTCGCCGTCGCTGCAATAAAAAGATGAGCAAGCCACCGGCTACGGAAAGACATCCACGGAGATGAATGGAGTGCCACAGAGTTTCGCGAAGGGAGAGTCGTGTCCGGGTTCATTACAGCGTTGCTCATCTGCAAGTTAATCGTTTGTGCATCAAAGCTGTGTCAGCTTCTGCAGCATCTGGTCCGAAGTGGTGATGGCCTTGCTGTTGATCTCATAGGCGCGTTGCGTCTGGATCATGTTCACCAGTTCTTCCACCACGTTGACATTGGAAGTCTCGGCATAGCCCTGCGACAGCAGGCCGGCGCCGTTGGTGCCGGGCTGGTTGATATTGGCCGTGCCCGAAGCCGCGGTCTCGATGTAGAGGTTCTCGCCCTTGGCCTGCAAGCCGGCCGGATTGATGAAAGTAGCGAGCTGCAGCGTGCCGACCTGCACCACGTTTTGCGGCGAATCGGCCTGGGTCACCGACACCGTGCCGTCGCGGCCGACGGTCAGGCTTTGGATGTTGGGCGGCAGCGTGATCGCGGGCTGCACGGCGAAGCCGCTCGAAGTCACGAGCTGGCCCTGGTTGTCGATCTGGAACGAGCCGTCGCGCGTGTAAGCGGTAGAGCCGTCAGGCAGCAGCACCTGGAAGAAACCGTCGCCCTGGATGGCCACATCCTTGTCGTTGCCGGTTTGTTGCAGATTACCTTGCGTGAAAATGCGCTCGGTGGCGACCGGACGCACACCGGTGCCGATCTGCAAGCCGGAAGGCAGTTGCGTCTGTTGCGACGACTGCGCGCCGGGCTGGCGAATGTTCTGGTAGAGCAGGTCCTCGAATACGGCGCGCGAACGCTTGAAGCCGTTGGTGCTGACGTTGGCCAGGTTATTGGCGATCACGTCCATCTGCGTTTGCTGGGCGTCGAGGCCAGTCTTGGAAATCCATAGCGAGCGTATCATTGCGCTTTCCTCTCAATTATCCCGATCAGAGTCGGTCTGCGGATCGGTTTCATGCTAACGCCAAAGGCTTCAAGTCAAATTGAAGATCTGGCTGGCTTTACTGGCGTTATTCTCGGCGTTCTGCATCAGCTTCATTTGTGTATCGAACTGGCGCGCCAGGCTGATCATGTTGACCATGGCATCGATGACGTTGACGTTGCTGCTTTCGAGCGCGCCGCTGACGATGCTGACGTTGGCGTCGGCCTCAGCCGGCTGGCCGTTCTGCAGCTGGAACAGGCCGTCGCCGCCGCGCACCAGGCTGTTCTCCGGCGGGTTGACCAGCTTGAGCCGGCCGATGATGTTGACCGCGGCGTTGGTGTCGGCCTTGGACACGGACGAAATCGTACCGTCCTTGGCGATAGTGATGCTGGCGTCGGGCGGAATGCTGATCGGGCCGCCGTCGCCCATCACCATGAGCCCGGTCGCGGTCTGCAGCATGCCGTTCTCGTTGAGTTCGAAGGCGCCGTTACGCGTGTAGGCCTCGGAACCGTCGGCACGGCTCACCGCCAGCCAGCCCTTGCCCTCGACCGCGATGTCCAGCGTGCGTCCGGTGGTCTGGATCGCGCCCGGCGTGAAGTCGGCGGCCACGGTGGAATCCACCACCATGGCGCGCGTCGGCAGGCCGGGGCCGACCACCGGCACGGCGCGGAAGCTGTCGACCTGCGCGCGGAAGCCGGTCGAGGTGGCGTTGGCAAGGTTGTGCGAATTGGTCGCCTGCTGTTCGAGGATATGCTTGGCGCCGGTCATGGCGGTGTAGATCATGCGATCCATGCTGTCTCCTTAACTAGCTTTAATTCCAGGCATTACCGAAGATTCACTAAGGTTTGCATGACCTGATCCTGCGTCTTGATGGTCTGCGCATTGGCCTGGTAGATGCGCTGTGCCGTGATCATGTTGACCAGTTCGGCGGTCAAGTCCACGTTCGAATCCTCCACTGCGAAGGCTTGCATCGAGCCCAGGCCGCCGGAATCGGGCGGGCCGACCAGGGCCGGGCCCGAATCCGCGCTTTCGGCCCAGGCATTGTTGCCCAGCGATTGCAGGCCGTTCGGGTTGGAGAAGTTGGCCAGCACGACCTGGCCCAGCGTGGCGGTTTCGCCATTGCTGTAGCGGCCGATGATGGTGCCGTCTTCGCCGAAGGTGAAGCCGGACAATCGGCCCGAAGCGTAGCCGTCCTGGGTCAGGCTGTTGGTGCTGAAGCTGTCGCCGAACTGCGTGCTTTGCGCCAGGTCGAGCGTGATGTTGATATCGTCGCCGCC
>CBILOJ010000235.1:0-3272 GCA_966238525.1 uncultured Methylophilaceae bacterium
CTGCATCAGCTTTATCGCAACTGCTCGCTCGCCGTGCTCAACACCGGCAACGAGCTCGACGACGCCAAGGAGCTGCTGGAACGCTACAGCGCGTTCGATATCCGTATCATCCAGCGCCCGCGCGGCATCAAGCTCGATATCGTCCATGCGCCGGCCACGGCCTTTGTCGATGGCAAGATGATCGTCGGCATCCAGGAGCACCTGTTCTCCGTGCTTCGCGACGTCATCTTCGTCAGCGAAGAAATTCGCGGCAATCCGCGTTTCGACCTGCAAACGCCGGATGGCATTACCGAGGCGATTTTCCACATCCTGCGCAACGCCTCCGTGCTCAAGCCCAGGATAGACCCGAATGTGGTGGTGTGCTGGGGCGGCCACTCGATCAGCCGCGAGGAATACGATTACACCAAGCGCGTCGGCTACGAGCTGGGCCTGCGCGGGCTCGATATCTGCACCGGCTGCGGGCCCGGTGCAATGAAGGGGCCGATGAAGGGTGCCACCATCGGCCACGCCAAGCAGCGCATCGGCAAGGGGCGCTACATCGGCCTGACCGAGCCCGGCATCATTGCCGGCGAACCGCCCAATCCCATCGTCAACGAACTCGTCATCCTGCCCGACGTGGAAAAGCGGCTGGAGGCTTTCATTCGCTTCGGCCACGGTTTCGTCGTCTTCCCGGGCGGGGCCGGCACCGCTGAGGAAATCCTCTACGTGCTGGGCGTGCTGCTGCATCCGGACAATGCCGAAGTACCGTTCCCGCTGATTTTCACCGGGCCCAAGAGCGCCGAAGATTATTTCCGCCAGATCGATGCCTTCATCGGTGAAACCCTGGGGGTGGAAGCGCAGCGCCTGTACAAGATCGTCATCGACGATCCGGTGCAGGTCGCGCATGAGATTCAGTCCGGCATCAAGCTGGTGCGCAATTACCGCAAGAAGCACCGCGACGCTTACTACTTCGACACGCAGCTCAAGATCGAGCACGAGCTGCAGAAGCCGTTCCATCCCACGCATGAGAACATGCGCAAGTTGAAGCTGCACCAGGATCAGCCCAAGCATGCGCTGGTGGCCAATCTGCGGCGCGCTTTTTCCGGCATCGTCGCCGGCAACGTCAAGGATGCGGGCATTCGTGCGATCGAGGAACACGGCAAGTTCGAGATCCATGGCGACGCCGCGCTCATGAAGCGCATGGACGCGCTGCTTACCGCCTTCGTCGAGCAGAAGCGCATGAAGCTGACCGGGCAATACGAGCCCTGCTACCGCACCGTCGTCGATAAACCGGCCTGATTTCGGCTTTTGGGCCATCGCCCGGCTTCGTTCAGAGACGCCTCTGAATGAAGCTGGGCTTTTTGTTTGGTGACGGCTGGGGTTGCAGGCTTACCTATCAGAAATACTAGGTTGTCATACCTAGCAGAATTACCAGGTAAGCCTCCCTAGTAAAACTACTAGGTAGTAATAGGTAGCTACGGATGCTAGGCAGCCAGACCTTCGGCTTCGCCACCCAGCAGCTCGAGCACGGCCGGGATCATCTTGCGCAGCTCGCCGGTCATGATGACGAAATCGGTATCGAAGCTGTCGTCCTGCTCTTGCCCTGCCATGTCGTCCTTGATCAGGTCCAGCGGCGCGATGCGCTTCAATTGCAGATTCTCGTGCAGCACGAAGGAGATGCGATCGGCCCAGGTCAACCCCAGCCGGGTGGCTTCCTTGCCGCCGCGGATGTGCTTGGTGACTTCCTCTTCTTCCAGCGTATGGCGAACGTAGCGAATAGTGGCGCCCGATTCGCCGCGGCTGCGCAGCTCGCAGTCCTGATCAATCGTGAAGCCGGCAGGCAGTGGACTGCCGGAGAGCCAGCCGGTCATGGAGGCCACGGGTGAGGTCGTGGTCATGACCGGGCCGAAGGCAATGCCGTCCACGGCCTTGTGCAGCATCTCGAGAATTTCATCCGCCTTGCCGGTGCTGGCGGCATCCACCACCATCCAACCGCCGATTGGGTCGATCCAGGCGTAAGTCTTGCGGCGGATAGCGAAGGCGCGCGGCAGCAGCTCGTCGGTGACCTGCTCCTTGATTTCTTTCATCTGCTTGCGGCCGGGCTTGTAGCCCTGCTGCTCTTCGATGTCCGTCGCTTTCAATTTTGCGAACTGGTTGATCACGGTCGCCGGCAGCAGCTTCTTTTCCACGCCCAGGCTGATCAGCAATTGCGGACCGAAGGTGTGCACCAGGGATTCGCCGTCGCCCTTGGGCGCTACCCAGCCGCGAGTTTGCATGTCGAGGCCAGCGCACGGTTGCAGGGCGAGCTTGGCGAGGCGTTCCTCTAAAACTTCAGCGTTGATGTTCCAGGCTTTGAGGCGATACAGGATGAGATTCTTGAACCACATGAGAAGTGACGGCCTTGCAAAAAGCCAGCGATTTTACCCGACCTCGCGGACGCATGGCGTGACATTCCGGCTTGCCAAATCCGCAGGTGCATGGTTTGACGCGGTGCGGCGTGCGCAGGTCTGCTTGCCGGAGACAGCAAAAAGCCCGCAATCGCGGGCTTCCTTACTTAGGCATTTGCTTAGCCTGCCGGTTTACTGCTTGCCGAAATAAGTCATCGTGGTTTCGGCCGTAAAAAGACCGAGCAGGCAGAGACAGGCAACCGCAATAGTGACGACGGCGCAGATTACCGTAGGCAGGCTGGCGTCGTTTTGCGTGATGCGATCCACTGAAGCCGTGATGATGTAAGACCCGAGCATGAAGCCGATGAGTTGTACCATGATGTTTCCCCCGTATTTTTATTGATTATTAAGGCACGAGATGCGATATGGATGCCTTGCTCGAGCATTTGCTCAAGCCCGTTGGATGAGATGCATTGCCTCATCCATACGACCCGCATCGAGTGCTGGTGTAGTCTACATTTTTCGCATCGGCGCATCTGTAGGAAACGTCCGACTTCTCATCATAGTCCGATAAGTTGTCGAAAGGCCAGAAAGCCAGAAGAACGAGCACGGCAGGAGCAGGTCTCCTGCCATTGTCACGGATTGAGTAGCGCAAATTCGAATGATTTTCCGGCCCGGAATTACCGCTCAAGACGTTGTTGCCGGGCGGTGGTTCTGCGTTTCCCTGAAGCCCTTTTTGCCGCAGTCTGCATCAGCCGCCGGAAAGAGGGGCATTCCATATGGCTGGCCGCGGAGCATTCCGCTGCATGCCGCAAGCCGTCGCGCATGGCGCTCAGCTGTTTGATGGTCTTGTCGATCTGTTCCGCTTTGGCAACCAGCATGGCGCGATCGATCTGCGGATTGCCA
>CBILOJ010000236.1:0-3272 GCA_966238525.1 uncultured Methylophilaceae bacterium
GCGGTGGTACGGCCTGAAGCCGTGATGCTGGCGGCGCTCTTGGCGGCAGCCGGCGCCGAGGTGGTGACCTGTGCGGCGGATAAAATCGAGATGGCCGATAGCCTCGCGACCGCTGTGCGCTATGCGGCCGGTCACACGGAAGCAAACAGCGGCTATGTCATTGCGCTGGCCGACATGCCGTTCATTCAGCCGCAAACGATCGCGGCTGTAGCTGTTGCGCTGGCCGATGGGGCTCTCATCGCAGCACCTGCCTACCGGCAACAGCGTGGCCATCCGGTGGCGTTTGCCGCTGGCTTGCGCGCAGAGCTCGAGAATTTGCGCGGTGATGAAGGCGCGCGCTCGGTGCTGCAGCGCCACCGGCATGAGATTCATGTGCTGGAAGTGGCTGATTCCGGTGTTCTCGCCGATATCGACACGCCGCACGATCTGCCTGCGGCTTAGCCTCAGGCGGCGCAGCTGCGAGTGCCGCTGCCGGGTTGTGCTGCTGCAAGGCGCTGCTGCGTGCGCACCTGGATGATCTCGGCGAGGATGGCGACGGCAATTTCAGATGGTGTGCGGCTGCCGATAGGCAAGCCGACCGGGCCGCGCAGGCGCGCGATCTCGTCTTCGGCCAGCTCGAACAGGCGCATGCGTTCGCGGCGGTTTTCCTGATTCTTGCGCGAGCCGAGCGCGCCGACATAAAACGCTTCGCACTTCAAGGCTTCGAGCAGCGCCATGTCGTCGAGCTTGGGATCGTGGGTGACGGCGACGATGGCAGTATGCGCGTCGGGTTTGAGTGCGACGACGGCGTCGTCGGGCATGGCCTCCAGCCATTCGACACCGGGTACCTGCCATTCGGCACGCATGTCGGCGCGCGGATCGCAAATCAGCACGGAAAAATCCAGTGTCTGCGCGAATTGCGCGAGCATGGCGCCGAGCTGGTTGGCGCCGATGATGAGCAAACGCCATTGCGGGCCGAAATAGCTGTGGAACCAGCCGTTCTCAATGGCGGGCAGACTGCCGGGAACCGCTTCCCCCAGTTCGACTTCAGTGGCGCCGAGACGGATCGAGCGCCTCACCAGCCGCCGCTCTGCCATGGCGTCGATGAGCGGCTGCAGCGCGGCCGCGTTTTGCAGCGGCTCGGCACAGATTTGCAGGCGGCCGCCGCACGGTATGCCGTAGCGCTGCGCCTCGTCGCGGCTGACGCCGTATTCAAGCAGGGTGGGCGCTGAAGGCAAGTCGCCATTGCGTGCCCGATCGGCAAGATCATCCTCGATGCAGCCGCCCGAGACCGAGCCGACCAGATGGCCGTCTTCGCGCACGGCAAGCAATGCGCCGGGCAGGCGTGGCGCCGAGCCCCAGGTCTGCACCACGGTGAAGAGATGCACGCGGTGACCGGCATCAAGCCAGGCTGCGGCGCGTGTCAGCACTTCCCCGTCTAGCGAATCCACGGCGCGCTTTGCGTCGGCTTCAGGCCGATTCCAACTGTTGGCCGATGGGCAGGCTGCGGATGCGCTTGCCGGTGGCGGCAAACACCGCGTTGGCCACGGCGGGTGCGACCGGCGGCAGACCCGGCTCGCCGGCGCCGCCCATCTTTTCCGTGCTCGGCACGATGTACACCTCGACCGCCGGCATCTGGTTCATGCGCAGCACCTGATAGTCGTGGAAATTGGATTGCTGCACCTGGCCGTCCTTGAACGTAATCTCGCTTTGCAGCGCAGCGCCAAGGCCGAAGGCGATGCCGGATTCCATCTGCGCCACCAGCGATTCCGGATTGACCACGAGGCCGCAATCGATGGCGCACACCATGCGATGCACCTTCACCTGCTTGTCCTCGATCGAGATTTCGGCGACATGTGCGACATAACTGCCGAAGGATTCGTGCACGGCGATGCCGCGGAAGCGGCCCGCGGGCAGGGCGCTGCCCCAGTTTGCCTTTTCCGCCGCCAGGTTGAGCGCAGCGAGGTGACGCGGATGGTTCTTGAGCAAGGCACGGCGGTATTCGAGCGGGTCCTGGCCGGCAGCGTCCGCGAGCTCGTCCATCAGGCTTTCCATGACGAAGGCGCTGTGGCTGTGACCGACCGAGCGCCACCACAGCACGGTGACGTCCTTCTTCGGCGTGTGCAGTGCGACATGGTGGTTGGCAATATTGCTCAGATAGGGCGAATCAGCCACGCCCTCGACCGAGGTCGGGTCGACGCCATTCTTGATCATGGCCGATTCGAACGGCGTACCGGTCATGATGGATTGACCAACGCAAGTGTGTTGCCAGCCGGTTGGCAGGCCGTCGGCGCCAAGTGCGATGCGTGCCTGATGCAGGAATAGCGGCCGGTAATAGCCGCCGTGAATGTCGTCCTCGCGCGTCCATACGGTCTTGACCGGCGCGCCGGCCGCCTTGGCCACGTGCGTCGCTTCGGCGACGAAGTCCGATTGCGGATTGGCGCGGCGGCCGAAACCGCCGCCGAGGAAGGTGATGTGGACGTTGACCTGCTCCGGCTTGAGGCCGAGGATCTTGGCCGCCGCTGCCTGGTCGACGCCGGGCATCTGCGTGCCGGTCCAAATGTCGCAGCCGTTGTCGGAAACTTTGACCGTGCAGTTGAGCGGCTCCATCGGCGCATGGGCGAGATAGGGCAGCACGTATTCGGCTTCTACTGCTTTGTAGGCTTGCGTTAGCGCACCCTTGACATCACCGGCCTGTGCGGCGACGGCGCCTTCGGTGGCTGCAGCCTTGCGGTATTCCTCCACCATGGCCTGCGTGCTCATGCTGGCGTTGGGACCGAGATCCCATTCCACCTTGAGCGCGTCGCGGCCTTTCTTGGCTGCCCAGAAATTGTCGGCGACCACGGCGACGCCGGTTGGCACTTCAACCACCTGGCGCACGCCGGCGATCTGTTTGGCGGCGCTGTCGTCGAACGACTTGAGCTTGCCGCCGAATACCGGCGACCGCGCCACGACGGCGGTCAGCAGGCCATCGAATTGCACATCCTGGCCGAACTTGGCGGTGCCGTCGGTTTTTTCACTGCTATCGAGACGTTTGGTGGCGCGGCCGATGATCTTCCAGTCCTTGGGATCCTTGAGCGCGACATTCTTAGGCGTCTCGAGCTTGGCGGCGTCATCGGCCAGTTCGCCGAAAGTTGCTTGCTGGTCGCCGGCGATGACCATGCCGTTCTCGGTACGGCATTGCGAGGCATCGACGCCGAAGCGCTGGGCGGCAGCACTGACCAGCAGGCTGCGCGCTGTGGCACCGGCCTGGCGGTAGCGGTCGAACTCCGACCAGGTCGTGGTGGAACCGC
>CBILOJ010000237.1:0-3230 GCA_966238525.1 uncultured Methylophilaceae bacterium
CAATCGTACCCACATTGACGTGCGGCTTCGTCCGCTCAAATTTGCCTTTTGCCATTGCCGTTTTCCTTTAATTTAGCGTCTAAATTAAACATCAATCAAAAATGGTGCGCTACATCAGCACCACTGTCGGCGCGTTTCCGGCACCCGTAAAACTGGTGCCCATGGCGGGAATCGGACCCGCGACCTCTCCCTTACCAAGGGAGTGCTCTACCACTGAGCCACATGGGCGCTTAACTATTATTCAAACTTATCTGGAGCGGGCGACGAGGTTCGAACTCGCGACATCTTGCTTGGAAGGCAAGTGCTCTACCAACTGAGCTACACCCGCATGCCCGCTAACCAACGCCTACTGGCTCTGAATCTTGTAATGCTGTTTGGTGGAGAGGGAAGGATTCGAACCTTCGTACTCAGAGAGAACGGATTTACAGTCCGTCGCCTTTAACCACTCGGCCACCTCTCCAAACCGAACCCAAGATTATGCTGATAATTTGACATGCTGTCAAACGCATTACTGGGTATAACTTTTGGTGCCGGATGTCGGAATCGAACCAACGACCTTCTGATTACAAATCAGCTGCTCTACCAACTGAGCTAATCCGGCTTATTATTTTCCTACTTGACCAACTTCAGGGACGGCTTCTTGCCAGTCGCCGGCTTCTTTTCCGGCGTATCCGGCAATGGCGGCGCCTCAGCCTCTGCAGATGCATCACCCTCGGTCGCCTCCTCTTCCTGCTGAAAGAACATGCCCTGGCCGTTTTCACGCGCAAAAATGCCGCGCACGGCGTCCATCGGCACATAAAGATTATGCGAAACGCCGCCAAAACGCGCCGCGAACGTAATTGCCTCGTTATCGATCTGCAGATCCTTGGTGGCGCTGTAGTTCAGGTTCAGCACGATTTCGCCGTTTTTCACATAAGCTACAGGCACGCGCGTCTGCGCATCCACCTCGACCAGCAAATGCGGGGTCATACCCTGATCCACGCACCATTCATGCAAGGCACGAACCAGGTACGGCTTGGTGGAAGTAATTTCGCTCATGTCAAAACCAGCCGGCTTAGCGGCGCATGGCCTTTTCCGACGGCGTCATTGCCTCGATATAGGCCGGCCGCGAAAATATACGCTCGGCATATTTGAGCAACGGCGCAGCCTGCTTCGGCAGCTCGATGCCGTAATGCCCAAGACGCCATAGCAACGGCGCGATGGCGACATCCAGCATGGAAAACTCATCGCCGAGAATATATTCCTGCCGGCTGAACAACGGCACGATCTGCGTCAGATTATCGCGTATGGTTGCCCGCGCCTTGTCCGCCGCCTTGCTGTTACCCGTGCCGATGTCGGCGATATGCGAAAACAGCTGCTCTTCGAAATTGTGCAAGAACAAACGCGCGCGCGCGCGCATGACGGGGTCAGCCGGCATCAATTGCGGATGCGGAAAGCGCTCGTCGATGTATTCATTGATAATGTTGGCCTGCTGTAACACGAGATCGCGCTCGACCAGCACCGGCACCTGATTGTGCGGATTGATCACCGCCAGATCTTCCGGCTTGTTGGCAAGATCGACATCGATCACCTGGAAATCCATGCCCTTTTCATAGAGCACGATGCGGCAGCGGTGGCTATAGGGATCGGTAGTGCCCGAATATAATGTCATCATAATGTTGGTTTCCTGCTAACTAAGCGGCGATACAGCAAGCGTAGACTCGCGGCATCACCCGATTTCAATGTACGTCTTTCCAGAATTCTTTTTTCAGGTAATAGGCCAGCACAAACAGCCCGCCCAGGAACAACAGCACGATCAGGCCCAAGCGCAGTCTTTGGGTTTGCGCCGGCTCACCCATAAACACCAGATAATTGACGAGATCGGCGACCGCGGCATCATATTGCGCAGGCGAGAGCATACCAGGCTTGACCAGCACCAGTTGGTGCGTTTCCACATGACGACCATGCGCATCGACAGCATCCTGCACCTTGAGCACCTGTTCGCCCTGCAGCTGCCATAAGGCATGCGGCATGGCCACCTTGTCATACACGGTGTTATTCCAGCCCGTGGGGCGCGTGTCGTCGCGGTAGAAACCTCGCAGATAGCTGTAAAGCCAATCCGCACCGCGTGCCCGCGCCTCGACTGACAAATCAGGCGGCGCGGCGCCAAACCAAGCCTTGGCTTCCTTAGGCTGCATTGCCACCTGCATGGTTTCGCCAACCTTGTCAGCGGTGAACAGCAGATTCTGCTTGATTTGCTCTTCGGTCAGCCCAATGTCGCGCAAGCGGTTATAGCGCATGTAATTGGCACTATGACAATTCAGGCAATAATTGACAAACAAGTGGGCGCCGCGTTGCAGTGAAGCCCGATTATCAAGACTGACCGGCGCATGATCAAGCGCAACCTCTTCGCTGGCATTCGTCAGCAGCGGCATAATCAAAAAGCATGCGGCAAATAGCATTTTTCTCATGGCGCTGACTTTCATGCCGTCACCCTGTCAGGCACCGGCTTGGTCTTGTCGAGCCGCGTGTACCACGGCATCAGGATGAAGAACAGGAAGTAAAGTACGGTGAAGATACGCGCTACCACTGTTGCGCGATCGGCCCCGCCGACCAAGGGCAGGCCACTGCCGAATGTGCCCCAGACCGTCGACGGCACGGTACCGAGATAGCCGAGCACGACGAAGCTCACAATAAACGTTGCCAGCCAGGTCTTGTAGATGGCACCCCGATAGCGTATCGACTTGACCGGACTGCGGTCCAGCCATGGCAGCGCCGCAATGATGAGCACTGACAGACCCATGGCGGCGACACCGGGGAATTGCGAGTTCATGATGGGCGGCACCGCGCGCAGAATAGAGTAGTACGGCGTGAAATACCAGACCGGCGCAATATGCGACGGCGTCTTCAGCGGGTCGGCTGGAATGAAATTATTGGCTTCGAGGAAATAGCCGCCCATCTCCGGCGCAAAGAAAATGATGGCCGAGAACACGATCAGAAAGACCGACACGCCAAGAATATCCTTGACCGTGTAGTACGGGTGGAACGGCACGCCATCAAGCGGAATATGCGTAACCGGATCCTTGTTCTTCTTGATTTCGATGCCGTCCGGATTATTGGAACCTACCTCGTGCAGCGCGACCAGATGCACGACCACGAGCCCGATCAATACCAATGGCAGCGCGATCACATGAAAGGCAAAGAAGCGGTTGAGTGTGGCATCCGACACCATGTAATCACCGCGCACCCAC
>CBILOJ010000238.1:0-3172 GCA_966238525.1 uncultured Methylophilaceae bacterium
GGCTTCCACGTGCCGGCCGGCGAAGCCTACGCCGCGGTCGAGCATCCCAAGGGCGAATTCGGCATCTACCTGATTTCCGACGGTGCCAACAAGCCTTACCGCCTCAAGATCCGCGCGCCCGGTTTTCCGCACCTGGCCGCGCTCGACGAAATGACGCGCGGCCACATGATCGCCGACCTGGTGGCCATCATCGGCACCCAGGATATCGTGTTCGGTGAAATTGATAGATAAGTAGAGCCATGTTATCCGCAGAATCCATCGCCAAGATCGAGTACGAACTGACCAAGTACCCTGCGGATCGCCGCCAGGCGGCCGTGATGTCGGCGCTGCGCATTGCGCAGGCGGAGAAGGGCTGGCTGTCCACCGAAACCATCGCCTGGGTCGCCGACTATCTCGGCATTCCGGCCATCGCCGCCATGGAAGTCGCCACCTTCTACAACATGTACGAGCTCGAGCCCGTCGGTCGGCACAAGATCACGGTGTGCACCAACATCTCGTGCATGCTGCGCGATTCCGACAGCATCGTCGACCATCTCAAGCAGCGGCTCGGCATCGGCTTCAACGAGACCACGGCGGACGGCAGGTTCACGCTCAAGGAAGGCGAGTGCATGGGCACTTGCGGCGGCGCGCCGCTGTTCCACATCAACAATACCCGCATGTGCGAATTCCTGACGCCGGAAAAGGTGGACGAGATTCTCGAGGAGTTGAAGTAATGGCATCCCGACCGCTGGCCCACAACCTGGACAAGGAGACGCTGGTTTGCCTGCGCACCATGACCGAGGACCAGCCGCACATGCTGGACACCTACCGCCGGCTCGGCGGCTACGAGCAGCTCAGACGCATCGTGAGCGACAAGGTCAAAGCCACCGACATCATTACCCAGGTCAAGCTCTCCAACTTGCGCGGTCGCGGCGGCGCCGGCTTTCCGACCGGCCTCAAGTGGAGCTTCATGCCGCGCTATTACGACGGCACCAAGTACCTGGTATGCAATACGGACGAGGGCGAGCCGGGCACGTTCAAGGACCGTGACATCATCCGCTACAACCCGCACCAGCTGATCGAGGGCATGGCGATTGCCGCCTACACGCTGGGCGCGCGCGTCGGCTACAACTACATCCACGGCGAGATCTGGCAGGATTACGAGATTTTCGAGGCAGCGCTGCACGAGGCGCGAGCCGCCGGCTTCCTCGGCGAAAACCTGTTCGGTAGCACCTTCAGTTTCGATCTCTACGCGGTGCACGGCTACGGCGCCTACATCTGCGGCGAGGAAACCGCGCTCATCGAGTCGATCGAGGGCAAGAAGGGCCAGCCGCGCTTCAAGCCGCCGTTCCCGGCGAGCTACGGCGTGTTCGGCAAGCCGACCAACGTCAACAATACCGAATCCTACGCCTCCATCCCGTGGATCCTCGAACACGGCGGCGCCGCCTTCCAGGAACTCGGCGTGCCCAATTCGGGCGGCAGCAAGATCTTTTCGGTATCGGGCCACGTCGAGAACCCGGGCAACTACGAAGTACGCATGGGCATGCCGTTCACCGAGCTGCTGGCGCTGGCGGGCGGCGTGTGGAAGGGCCGCCAGCTCAAGGCCGTGATTCCGGGCGGACCCTCGACCGCGGTGATGCCGGCCTCCGCCATTCTCGGCGCCACCATGGATTACGACGGCCTGTCCAAGGCTGGTTCCAGTCTCGGTGCGGGTTCCATGATCGTCATGGACGAAACGACCTGCATGGTGAAGACGCTGAAGCGCCTGTCGTACTTCTTCTTCGAGGAATCCTGCGGCCAGTGCACGCCGTGCCGCGAGGGCACGGGCTGGCTCTACCGCGTCATCAAGCGCATCGTCGACGGTAAGGGGCGCATGGAAGACCTGGATCTACTGACCGACGTCAGCGGCAACATCTCGGGCCGTACCATCTGCGCACTGGGCGACGCGGCGGCGACGCCAGTCTTAAGTTTCATCAAGCATTTCCGGCCCGAATTCGAGTATTACATCCGGCACGGCCGCAGCATGGTCGAAGACGGCGTCACCGCCGCCGACCTGCAACCCACGGTGGAAGTCTCCCATGCTTAACGTAGAAATTGACGGCGTCGAGGTCGAAGTCGACCACGGCACCACCATCATCGACGCCGCCGACAAGCTCGGCATCGCCATCCCGCGCTTCTGCTACCACAAGAAGCTGTCGGTGGCCGCCAATTGCCGCATGTGCCTGGTGCAGGTCGAGAAATTCAACAAGCCGTTGCCGGCCTGCGCCACGCCCGTCGCCGACGGCATGAAGATCTACACGCGCTCCAAGGCTGCGGTCGAGGCGCAGAAGAGCGTCATGGAATTCCTGCTGATCAACCATCCGCTCGACTGCCCGATCTGCGACCAGGGCGGCGAATGCGACCTGCAGGACATCGCCGTCGCCTACGGCGCGCCGGCCTCGCGCTACGCCGAGGAAAAGCGCGTGGTGCTGAACAAGAACATCGGCCCGCTGGTCGCCACCGACATGACGCGCTGCATCCAGTGCACGCGCTGCGTACGTTTCCTCAAGGAAGTCGGCGGCATGATGGAGCTGGGGCTGGTGGGTCGCGGCGAACATGCCGAAATCACGGCCTATGTTGATAAATCCGTGGACTCCGAGCTGTCGGGCAACATCATCGATCTGTGCCCGGTCGGCGCCCTGACCTCGAAGCCGTTCCGCTATACGGCGCGGCCGTGGGAACTGGTGCGTCGCCCGTCGATCGCGCCGCACGACGGTCTCGGCTCGCACATCGAGGTGCAGGTCAAGAACGGCCGCGTCATGCGCGTGCTGCCGCGCGAGAAGGAAAGCATCAACGAAGTCTGGCTGTCGGACCGCGACCGCTTTGCCTACGAAGGCCTCAACAGCCCGGACCGTCTCACCGTGCCCATGATCAAGCACCATGGCGAATGGCACGAGGCCGACTGGAAGACCGCACTCGAGTACGCAGCCGGCCATCTCAAGGAAATCGCCGATCGTGACGGCGGCGAGCAGATCGGCGTGCTGGTATCGCCCCATAGCACGATGGAAGAAGCCTACCTGGCGAAAAAGCTGGCGCAGGGCCTGGGCAGCGGCAATATCGACTATCGCCTGCGCCAGACCGACTTCCGCCTCGACGGCAAGCGCATGGGCGTGCCGTGGATGGGTTGCAATATTCCCGACCTGCAGGACATGGA
>CBILOJ010000239.1:0-3164 GCA_966238525.1 uncultured Methylophilaceae bacterium
TCGATCACTACAAATCGCTGGGCGCGCTCGGCGTCATCACCAAGCCGTTCGATCCCATGAAGCTCGCCGCCCAGGTGGCGGAAATCTGGCAGCAGTCGCTGCGTTAGCCATGACGGCCGCACTGCAGCGCATCCTGCTGCTCGAAGACGAGGCAGACATCCGCAGTATCGCCACCCACGCGCTGACGGCGCTCGGCAGTTTCGAGGTGCTGGCCTGTGCCAGCGGCCATGAAGCACTGGCGCAAGCCGAATCATTCCAGCCGCAGCTGCTACTGTTCGACGTCATGCTGCCGGAACTCGACGGGCCGGCCACGCTGGAGGCGCTGCGCCGGCTGCCATCGCTGCAAGCCACGCCGGTGATATTCATGACGACCCGCACCCAGCCGCAGGATCGACTGCGCTATCGTCAGCTGGGCGCTATTGGCCTCATTGCCAAGCCATTCGATCCGCTGACCTTGCCGCAGCAGCTGCGGGAATTGTGGTCGGAAGGGCAGCCGCAGTCGACGAATGCGATAGACGCTTTGAGCGCGCATTTGCGCGAGCTGACAGCGCATTTTTCCGCGCAACTGCCGGTGCGGTTGCAGCGGTTGCAGCAACTTGTGGATGCGGCCGCAACCGACGTGGCCGTATTGCCCGAGGCCGTACGCGAGGCCCATGGTCTTGCCGGGGCCGGCGGCATTTTCGGTTTTGCCCAAGTATCGGAATATATGGCGGAAGTAGAGGCGGCGCTGCTGGCGGTGAAGTCGATCGATGATCTCGATCCGGCCCTGCGGCAACGCTTGGCCGACCTTATGCAGCGCACATCGGCTGCGGTCTAGCTCGCATTGTTGCCAAGCATGGCACGGATCTGCGCCATGCGTTCGCGGCCGAGTTCCTTGCTGCTGGCGGGATCGGGCGCCGGGCCGCCGGAATGCCTGACATCTTCCTGCGGCAGTTCGGCGATGAAGCGGCTAGCTTCGCAGGCTTCGGTTTCGCCGGCGCGCTTGCGCTTCCTGCACCAGGACAGATGCAGCGACTTCTGCGCGCGCGTGATGCCGACATACATGAGCCGCCGCTCTTCCTCGATCTTGTCGTTATCTATGCTTTCCCGGTGCGGCAGGATGCCTTCCTCGCAGCCGATCAGGAACACATGGCCGAACTCCAGCCCCTTGGCGGCATGCAAGGTGGAGAGCTTGACCGCGTCTGGTTCGGCGTCCTCGCGGCCTTCGAGCATGCTCATGAGCGCGACCATCTGCGTCAGCTGCAGCAGGTTGCGTTCTTCCTGGCCTTGTTCGTCCTGGCTCTTTTTCGTCAGCCAGCCGACGAAGTCGAGCACGTTCTTCCACTTGTTTTCCGCCGCGCGAGCTTCCTCGCTGTCGTAGAGAAAGGCTTCGTAGTTGATGGCGGTCAGCATGTCGTTCAGCACTTCGCCGGCGGGATCGCGCGTGGCACGTTCCTGCAAGCGGTTGATGAACTGGCAGAAGGTCAGGAGGTCTTCGAGTTGCCGATTGCCGAGTTCGCGCTGGAATTCGCCCTCGAAAGCGGCGGCGAACAGCGACATGTGTTCGCGGCTGGCATATTCGCCCAGGCGTTCCAGCGTGGTGTTGCCGATGCCTTTCTTCGGCGTCGTCGCAGCGCGGATGAACGCCGGATCATCGTCCTCGTTGGCGATGAGGCGCAGATAGGCGACGAGGTCCTTGATCTCGGCCTTGTCGAAGAACGACTGGCCGCCGGAGATGGTGTAGGGCACCTTGTGGTTGCGCAACTGCTGCTCGAAGATGCGCGCCTGGTGGTTGCCGCGGTAGAGGATGGCGTAATCGGCAAACCGCGTGCGGTGCTCGAACTTGTGCGCCATGAGCTTCATGACCACGGATTCGGCCTCGTGCTCCTCGTCGCGCGCGGCATTGACCTGGATTACGTCGCCGAGGCCGAGCTCGCTCCACAGCTTTTTCTCGAACAGGCCGTCGGCCGAGATGCGCGGATTGTTGGCGATGACGTGGTTGGCCGAGCGCAGGATGCGCACCGTCGAGCGATAATTCTGTTCGAGCTTGATGACCTTGAGCCGACTGAAGTCTTCCGTCAGCTGGCGCAGGTTCTCGACGTCGGCACCGCGCCAGCCGTAGATGGCCTGGTCGTCGTCGCCGACAGCAGTGAAACGGCCCTCGATTCCGGTCAGGAGTTTCACCAGCTTGTACTGGCAGGTATTGGTGTCCTGGTATTCGTCGATGAGCAGATACTTGAGCTTGCGCTGCCACTTTTCCAAGGCTTCAGGATGCTGCTCGAACAGTTCCACCGGCAGCTTGATCAGGTCGTCGAAATCCACTGCCTGATAGGCGCGCAAGGTCTGCTGGTAAATCTGGTAGACCTTGGCCGCCGCGTGCGTCAGCTCTTCGTCGGCCTGCGCCTTGGCCTGATCCGGATTGATGAAGGCGTTCTTCCAGCTCGAGATCTGCCACTGCGTCTTGCGCAACAATTGCTTGTCGGTAGTGGCAAGGACGTCGGCCAGGATCTTGTAGCTATCCGAGGAATCGAGAATGGAGAACTGCGGCTTGTAGCCCAGCAGCTTGGCCTCGGCACGCAGCATCTGCAGTCCGAGCGAGTGGAAGGTGGCGATGGTCAGCCCCTTGGCCGACTTGCCCTCGAGCAGCTGGCCGACGCGCTCCTGCATTTCACGCGCCGCCTTGTTGGTGAAGGTGATTGCGGCAATCTCGCGCGGGCTGTAGCCGCACTGCTCGAACAGGTAGGCGATCTTGTGCTTGATGACGCGCGTCTTGCCGCTGCCGGCGCCGGCCAGTACCAGCAGAGGGCCATCGAGGTATTTGACCGCTTCGCGCTGCGGAGAATTGAGTTTGCTTAGCATTGTTCCTAGGGTGGCGGGCGCCGAAATGGCGGCGCATGGAAGGCGCGGAATGCGGTCGGAACGCACCGGCCAAAGGCGGCAAGTTTAGCCTGTCGCGCCTTGATGCGCCATGCCGTTTTGCTGCGCCGACTGGCGCGAATGCGCCATGGCGCCTTTATTAATGCGGACAGGCTATGCATAATTGCAGGCAGTATCGAGAGGAAAAACAATGGCTGCATGGAACACGGGTACTGTCGTCGAACATCGGCAGTGGAGCGAAACGCTGCATACGCTGTATGTGGAATCGGAAATCGAGCCGTACCAAGCCGGGCAGTTCGCCAAGATCA
>CBILOJ010000240.1:0-3134 GCA_966238525.1 uncultured Methylophilaceae bacterium
ACTATAGGGATCCAATCCATCATTTTGAATGTTTCCAGGCTATTACTTGACACTATCTATCGTGATGAGCACTACCTTAAAAGGCTGCATATCATCTCAATCAAAGTCGATTTATTCTAGGTTAAACAAACAGCGATCAACATTGGTCATAAAGCCCTAGGACATAATGTCATTAATCCTTCTTTGCTTGCTCTCTTCCTAGTCTGACTTTCTGCAGTTTTACATCAGGAAATTCTCCTAAGCTCAATGTCTTCTGAGTTTTCCCAATCCGGTAAGACAATCGTCAATATTTCCTACCTGATGTGCTAACAAGAATGAAAAGTCTTCCTCCCTCCGATTTTTTATAAGGCCTCATTTTAGGGGCCAAAGCAGTAATCTCTTTGTTTGTAAGAGTCGTGATGTTGTCTTGTTGTTTGATAGTGTTGATAAAGGAGGGAAAAATGCAGATGGGGAGAGAAATGAAAAACGGCCAAAAACCTTGCAGAAACAAGGATTTTGGCCGCTTCATTGATGCTTATGCTACTAGTGATTGGTGGAGCCGGCGGGAATCGAACCCGCGTCCGCAAGCCCTCCACAGACAGTTCTACATACTTAGCCTCGTTGTTTGATTTAACCTGAGACCCACCAACGGACAAGCGGGGATCAGGCGAGTTACCTAAATTTAATGTTGTGCCAAGTAACCCGACACAACACGATCCTCTCTATATGACGCTGCTGCGGATTGCTCCGCCCGGCCGAGAGGCCCTCCGGTGCAGCGTCCAGCCGGGATTAAGCGGCTAGAGCGTAAGTTTCGTCGTTTGCGACTATAACTTGTTCTAGTGGATTTACGAGGTGACTAGTCCTCGGTATGCCCTGCACTGCTTTGCAACCCACGTCGAAACCTGGTCGGCCCCAATGTGATAAAGCTGTTTTATGACTGGGCGATGCAAGCAAAGTTCACCCAGTCCTAATTATACGCACTATCGGTTCGCCGACCGAACGATTCTTGCTTTCTCGCGCTGCCAGTCGCGTTCTTTCTCGGCCTCGCGCTTGTCGTATTGCTTCTTGCCCTTGGCAAGGCCGATCTGGATTTTGATCTTGCCGCGGGCGTAGTGCATGTCCAGCGGCACCAGCGTGTAACCCGCGCGCTCGACCTTGCCGATGAGCTTGGCGATCTGCTCCGAATGCAATAGCAGCTTGCGCGTGCGGATGGCGTCGGGACGGATGTGGGTGGAGGCTGCGCCCAACGGCGTCACATGGCAGCCGATGAGATAGATCTCGCCGCGCTGGATGATGACGTAGGCTTCCTTGAGGTTGATGCGGTTGTCGCGGATGGCCTTGACTTCCCAGCCTTCGAGCACGATGCCGGCTTCGTATTTTTCCTCGATGAAGTAGTCGTGGAAGGCCTTTTTGTTCTGGGCAATACTCATGAATGCGGCTTAATGGACTAAAATTGCATTTTACCCCACTTAAAAACCGACAATGTCTCAGGTTGAAAAAACCGTACTCGTGAATCATTCCGCCGAGCACATGTACCGGCTGGTGGACGCGGTCGAGGACTACCCGAAATTCCTGCCCTGGTGCGGCGGCGTGGATCTGCTGCAACGCGACGAAGCCACGACAGTCGCCCGTCTGCACATCGATTACCACGGCATTCGCCAGAATTTCACCACGGAAAACCGCAAGACTTATCCCACTGTCATGGATATCCGGCTCAAGGACGGGCCGTTCAAGCATCTGGAAGGCATCTGGCGCTTTATTGCCCTGTCCGACGATGCCTGCAAGATCGAATTCCGGCTGAGTTACGAATTCTCCAATATCTTCCTGGAAAAACTCATCGCTCCCGTGTTCAGCCATATCGCCAACACCTTCGTCGATGCTTTTGTCACGCGTGCCGACCAGGTGTATCGATAGGCGGAATCAGGCTCATGGACGAGAACACGACGCCAGAGAAAACTGAAATCGTGGTGGAAGTGGCCTACGCCCTGCCTAGGCAGCAGCTGATCATCCCGATCAAGGTAGCCCAGGGCACGACCGCAGAACAGGCGGTGCTGGCTTCAGGCATTATCGGGAAATTTCCCGAGATCGATCTCGCCAGCAACAAGATCGGCATTTTCGGCAAGCTGACCAAAACCGATACCGTGCTGCGCCATCTGGATCGTGTGGAAATCTACCGCCCACTGATCGCCGATCCCAAGGAAGTGCGGCGTCAGCGCGCCGCCGAAGGCAAGGTCATGAAAAAAGGTGGCGGCGAAGCGGCCGAGGCCTGAAGCCTATTCGTCGCAGGATTCGGCAACGTCCTTCTGCGCCTGTTCCAGTCCCTGCCCGATCTCGGCGTCGGACAGGTACCTGCGCTGGCCTTCGGCATCCATGGTCATGATGCGCCCGCCCACCTTGTATTTTTGCAAGTTGGCCCGGGCCGTGGCGCAATTCTGCTGACGCGACTGCTGCTGCGCCTCCTTGTTCTGCTGCTCGGTTTTTTCCTGCTCCGCTTGCTGCTGGCGTCTGAGCGCAGCGTCATCGGCTGGCGGTGCAGGCGGATTGGCCGGTTGCGGTGCCGGCGTTACATCCGTCGACGGCGTGCTCGGTGTCTTGCGGCCGCCGTGCAGCGTTTCATAAGGCACATTGGATGCGGGCGGAATATCGGAATAGCGCACCGCGCCGTTGCTATCGCGCCATTTGTATACATCGGCATGCGCGCTTACAGGGGCCAGCGCCAGCATCGTCAGCAAAAGCAGAAATCTTTTCATTGCACTCCTTGGGGTTCCGGTCATCGCTGGCTAAACATTAGAACGCCGGTAAAGCGCCGTCAATGATCGCCGCGAGCGACGCCTGCGGTTTTTCAGACCAGACCGAGATTTACCGCACAGCGCCTAACCAGTATAATTAGCTTTTGCCGGAAAGATATCCATGCGCCTGCTGCAAAAAGCGTTGACTTTCGACGATGTATTGCTGGTTCCAGCCCAATCCAATGTACTGCCGCGCGAAGTAAGCCTTGCAACACAGCTTACCCGCAACATCCGCCTCAACATCCCGCTGATTTCCGCCGCCATGGATACCGTGACGGAGGCACCGCTCGCCATCGCGCTGGCGCAGGAAGGCGGCATGGGCATCATCCACAAGAACATGACGACGGCCGACCAGGCCATGCATGT
>CBILOJ010000241.1:0-3114 GCA_966238525.1 uncultured Methylophilaceae bacterium
GTGCATCTGCTGCAGGATGGCGCGGCTTTTGGTGTCGTGTTCGGGCAGCTTGGCCAGGTGTTCGGTCAGGTGCCAGCCAACCTGGCGTTCGGTTTCGGCGAGAAATCCCAGGTTCCAGCGCGTGCCCAGCGCACCTGCGGCCATCCCTAATGCAAACGAACCGCCATACCAAAGCGGGTTGAGCAGGCTGGTGCGGCCACCCAGTTCGCGTATGCGCTGCTGGCACCAGGCCAGATGCTCGGTTTCTTCCTGCGCCGCCTGGCGCAGGGTGTCTGCGGTATTGTCGTCGTGCGCCGTCAGCGCCTGGCCGTTGTACAGCGCCTGGGCGCAGACTTCGCCGCAATGGTTGACGCGCATCAGCGCTGCCGCATGACGCTTGTCCGGCGCTTCAAGAGCAGTATCGTCAAGCTTCCCGCCCGGATGCGGACGCACGCTGTGCGGCTCCGCCAGCAACGTGCGCAAGGCCTTGTCGAATTCGATGATGAGGCGGTCTAGCATGTCGGTTCTATCGCTTGTATGGCAGAAAAATACAGCCCGCCAAGTGGCGGGCTGTTTCTTTAGTGCTTCTGCAGGAATTGCAGGCCCTTGAGCAGATTGAGCGCCTGGTTGAGCTGGAAGTCATTCTTGGCGCCGAATTCGAGCGGTGCCTTCTTGTCGTCCTTGCTTTCGTCGCTCTTCTCTTCATCCTTGCTGTTGGAGTCGTCGGCCTTGTCGGCATCCTCGGCGGGTACCGCAGGCACGATCACCGGCTTCTCAGGATCATTCGGGTTGATCAGGTGATGCGTCAGATCCGCTTCGCGCAGGCTGAAGCCGGGGTCGGTCATACTCAGCGTGCCTTCCTCGACCAGGATGTCGGGCACGATGCCCTTGGCCTGGATCGAGCGGCCGCTCGGCGTGTAGTAGCGTGCCGTGGTCAGCTTGATCGCGGTGCCGTTGTTCATCGGCAATATGGTCTGTACCGAGCCCTTGCCGAAGCTCTGCGTGCCCATGACGATGGCACGCTTGTGATCCTGCAACGCGCCGGCGACGATTTCGGAGGCTGAAGCGGAGCCGCCATTGACCAGTACTGCCATCGGTACCGTCTTCAGTTCGGCCGGCAGGTCGCGCAGGTAGTCGTCGCCGCTGTCACCACGCAAGTAGTCTTCGGGATTGGCCGAGAGGCGCATCTTGGCATCTTCGGTACGGCCATCGGTGTAGACCACAAGCTCGTTCTTGGGCAGGAAGGCCGCCGAGACGCCGACTGCGGCATTGAGCAGACCGCCAGGATTGTTGCGCAGGTCGAGTACCAGACCCTTGAACGGTTCCTTGTTGTCGGCGCGCAGTTCCTTCAGCGCCTTGGCCAGGTCTTCGCCCGTATGTTCCTGAAACTGAGTGATGCGCACATAGGCATAGCCGGGTTCGACCAGCTTGTACTTCACGCTCTTGGACTTGATGATGGCGCGCGTGATCTTGAAGGTCAGCGCCTTGCCTTCGCCCTTGCGCAGTACGGTCAGCACGATAGGGGTGCCGGGTTTGCCGCGCATCATCTTGACGGCGTCGTTAAGCGACATGCCTTTGACCTGGGTTTCGTCGAGCTTGATGATGAGGTCGCCGCTCTTGATGCCGGCCTTGTAGGCTGGCGTATCCTCGATCGGGGAGACGACCTTGACGAAGCCGTCTTCCATGCCGACCTCGATGCCGAGACCACCGAATTCACCCTGGGTGCCGGCCTGCAGATCCTTGAAGGCATCGGCGTCGAGATAGGCCGAGTGCGGATCCAGGCTGGACAGCATGCCGTTGATGGCACCGCTGATAAGCTTCTTGTCCTCGATGGGTTCGACGTAGTCGCTCTTGATCTTGCCGAAGACTTCGGCGAATGCGCGTAAATCGTCAAGCGGCAGGGTCTGATGGTTGTCTTTCTCAGCAACGGCGGAGTAGTTTAGGCTGAGCATCACGCCGATGATGGCGCCGACAGTAATCAGGCCAAATTTTTCAAATTTTGCGCGCATGTGAAACGGTTCCTCGATGGAAATTGAATCAGGGAGTAATGTAGCGTTGAAGCAAAGGAATGAACAATAATTATTTTCCGCTATTTGGCGGTCGCTTGCAAAGCGCAGTCGATTCTGCGGCAATTTCCCGGCCATATCAGTAATCGATCGCACATGCCGGCTATTGTGGAGCTGATATATGCATCAAGGCAACGACACCTTGCAAACCGTGGAAATCGAATACTGCACCCAATGCCGCTGGCTGCTGCGCGCCGCCTGGATCGCGCAGGAACTGCTGACGACTTTCGAATCAGACCTGAACCGCATCAGTCTGGTTCCGGGCACCAGCGGAATATTTGATGTGCGGCTCAACGGCGAGACCATTTTCTCGCGCAAGACGGCGCAGCGCTTTCCGGAGTCCAAGGAGCTTAAGCAGCTGATCCGCGACCGTATCGATCCCGAGCGGCCGCTCGGCCACAGCGACAAGCATTAGGAAACACATATCAGAAGCTTGAAATCGCTTTTAATGAGAATGATTATCATTTAGAATTGACCATCGGTATTTCGATTCAGGTCATCCAGATGAATGCCTTCCATACAGCAGAGCTCGCCAAGCTGCAGTGCACGGCACGCGTATCGCCTAGCGACGAATTGCAGGATACATTTTTCCCCCATCGCTTCCATGCGGCTTATGCGCCGGTAATCGGTGCCAGCAGCGGTGAAGTCATCGGTTTTCAAACCTCGGAACGATGCTGGACAGGCAGATATCGGAATCCAGGCACAAGCCGGGGACGGGCTTCCCGACATCGCCGCCTATCGCTATCGCATTACGGCAGACTCGGGCTCAAGCAGCAGCAGATCATGTGCGGGCCCGATCAGGGCTGGTTGATGCTGGATCTCGATCCCGGCAGCTTTTTTGCGTCGGAGGTATCGCACAACGCCTATCTTCAGCTGTTCAGGCAATACGCCTGGTCGGAGCGGGAAATCATCGTCAATATCATCGGTCCACATAGAGCCGCCGGCCTGCAGGCTATGGCCGAACGGTTACAGCAGTACGGCATCGAGATCGCTTTGGACGCAGCGGGGCTGCTGCGCGGTCAGTTTTCGCTGGAGACGTTGCTCGATGCCAGCGTTGTCATATTCGATA
>CBILOJ010000242.1:0-3113 GCA_966238525.1 uncultured Methylophilaceae bacterium
GCCGTTGATCACGCGTTTGTCGACGGCCTGCACGCGACCCGAGGCGGTCGGTTCGTTGGCGGCAGAAGCGGGTTGGGGTGCCGGGTGGGCAAGTGTGGCGGCCGATGGTTGGACCACGGAAATTTCTTCGGTCAGGACGTCTTCTTCGAAATTGAGCATATTGGTTTCCTTGGTATTTGTTCTTGCAATGTCTTTACTGCGGGTTGTGTCGGTAGCCGTCATTCCAGCGCAGGCTGGAATCCAGTGGCGTGCGATGCACGCCGGTTTTCTTTTGGCTGGATTCCGGGTCAAGCCCGGAATGACGGTTGAGCGCTATTGGCAGGCCTCGCAGTCGGGGTCATCGATCAGGCACTGCTTGGGCTCGGGTGCCGGTGTGGCCGCATGTGCCGACACGGCGTTAAGCTCACCGCCCTGGCCGGTCGATTTCTCGGCCGCCGTCGCACCGAGCGAGCGCAGGTAGTAGGTGGTCTTGAGCCCACGCAGCCAGGCCAGCTGGTAGACGTCGTTGAGCTTCTTGCCCGAGGGCGCGGCGAAATAGAGGTTGAGCGACTGCGCCTGGTCTATCCACTTCTGCCGGCGTGCAGCGGCCTCGACCAGCCACACCGGGTCGACCTCGAACGCCGTGGCATACAGCTGCTTGAGGTCGGCCGGCACGCGGTCGATGGCGGCAAGCGAGCCGTCGTAGTACTTGATGTCGGCCACCATGACCTCGTCCCACAGGTCGCGCGCCTTGAGGTCGCGTACCAGCGCCTCGTTGACCACAGTGAATTCGCCCGACAGGTTGGATTTGACGTAGAGGTTCTGATACTCGGGCTCGATACTGGCCGAGACGCCGACGATGTTGGAGATGGTCGCCGTCGGCGCGATCGCCACGCAGTTGGAATTGCGCATGCCGACCTTGGCGATGCGGCGTCGCAGGACGTCCCAGTCCAGCGTGTGGTTGCGATCGACCTCGACGTCGCCGCCGCGCTGTTCCGCCAGCAGGTCCAAGGTGTCGGGCGGCAGGATGCCGCGATCCCACAGGCTGCCGCGGAAGCTCGAGTAGGCGCCGCGTTCCTCGGCGAGGTTGGTCGAGGCCCAGTAGGCGTGGTAGCACACCGCTTCCATCGCGCGATCAGCGAATTCGATGGCAGCTTCCGAGGCGTAGGGAACGCGTAGCGCGTGCAAACAGTCCTGGAAACCCATGATGCCCAGGCCCACCGGGCGGTGGCGCAGGTTGGAGTTGCGCGCCTTGCCGACGGCGTAGAAGTTGATGTCGACCACGTTGTCGAGCATGCGCATGGCGATATTGATCGTCGCTTGCAGCTTGTCGGTATCGAGTCCGTAGCCGTCGCCCTCGGGCTTCAAATGCGCGAGCAGGTTGACCGAACCCAGATTGCAGACGGCGATCTCGCTATCCGACGTGTTGAGCGTGATCTCGGTGCAGAGATTGGATGAATGCACGACGCCGACATGCTGCTGCGGCGAGCGGATGTTGCACGGGTCCTTGAAGGTGATCCACGGATGGCCGGTCTCGAACAGCATCGACAGCATCTTGCGCCACAGTTGGATCGCCGGCATGCGCTTGAACAGCCTGATCTCGCCGCGGTCGGCGCGGCGCTCGTATTCGGTGTAGGCGGCTTCGAACTCCAGCCCGAACTTGTCGTGCAGGTCGGGCGTGTCCGAGGGCGAGAACAGCGTCCACTCGCCGTTGTCGCGTATGCGCTTCATGAACAAATCGGGAATCCAGTTGGCCGTGTTCATGTCGTGCGTGCGGCGGCGGTCGTCGCCGGTGTTCTTGCGCAATTCGAGAAACTCTTCCAGATCCAGGTGCCAGGTTTCGAGATAGCCGCAGACCGCACCCTTGCGCTTGCCGCCCTGGTTCACGGCCAGCGCGGTGTCGTTGACCACCTTGAGGAAGGGGATCACGCCCTGGCTCTTGCCGTTGGTGCCCTTGATGCGCGAGCCCAACGCGCGCACCGGCGTCCAGTCGTTGCCGAGGCCGCCGGCGAATTTCTGCAGCAGCGCGTTTTCCTTGATGCCCTGGTAGATGCCGTCGAGATCGTCGCTGACCGTGGTGAGATAACAGCTCGACAACTGCGAATGCAGCGTGCCGCTATTGAACAGCGTCGGCGTCGAGCTCATGAAGTCGAAGCTGGACAGCACATTGTAGAACTCAATCGCGCGTTCTTCGCGATCAATCTCGTCGATGGCGAGTCCCATGGCGACGCGCATGAAGAACACCTGCGGCAGCTCGATGCGGCGCTCGGCTATGTGCAGGAAGTAGCGGTCGTACAGCGTCTGCAGGCCGAGGTAGCCGAACTGCAGGTCACGATCGGCGGCTAGCGCCGATGCCAAGCGATTGAGATCGAACTGGGCGAGGCGCGGATCGAGCAGTTCGGCGGCAATGCCGAGCTTGATGTACTGCGGCAGATATTCGGCATAACGCGTGCGCATCTCGACATGCGTAACGCGTTCGCCGAGCACTTCGTTGCGCATGAGGTCGAGCTGCAGGCGGGCCGTGACGAAGTTGTAGGCTGGTTCCTTCTCGATCAGGCTGCGTGCCGACATGATCAATGCGCGGCGCACCTCGTTGAATGGAATGCCGTCGTAGAGATCGCGCACGGCTTGTTTGACCACCAAGTCCGGATCGACCTCGTCGCCGAGCTCGAGGCAGGCTTCGGCCACCATGTCGTGCAGCAGCGCAGGGTCGAGTGGCGTCCGACTGCCGTCGATGACGACATGAATCTGCGGCGCCTCGCTCGGCTGGCTGGCGCGCTCGGCAGCACGTTTCTCGCGATAGAGCACGTAGGCACGTGCCACGTCATGCTCGCCGGCACGCATCAGCGCCAGTTCCACCTGGTCCTGGATATCCTCGATATGCACCGAGCCGCCAGCCGGCAAGCGCCGGGCCAGGGCTGCAGCCACGGTCTGCGTCAGCGCCATGGCCTGATCGCGCAAACGGCCGGAAGCGTTGCCTTTCTCGCCGCTGACGGCGAGGAAGGCCTTGCGCATGGCAATGGAAATTTTTTCGGCATCGAACGGCACGACGCTGCCGTTGCGGCGGATTACTTGTAACGGGGGAAAAGCGGTCGATGTGCCCGCGCTGGAGATTGCGATGTCATCCATGGTAA
>CBILOJ010000243.1:0-3047 GCA_966238525.1 uncultured Methylophilaceae bacterium
CGACAGACGCCCTCAACATGTTTTTCGGTTCGGATTTGCAGTACCTGATCATGGAGGACGTGCTGGTTACCAAATAGCCGGGCATAATCGAGCTGAGCGTATCCGATCCGTCATAAGTCCATGATGGTGGACTTTCACCCGTGCAGATGCACTAATGCAGGGCACTGGCGCATCAGTTGCGCATGCTACACATGCCCCGACCAAGAGGGGCAATGCGGTGTAAACGACGATTACACCGCGGTTCCGGTTTGACGATATAACGGCGAATCCGGATAATTAAGCACTAATCATACCTACGCTTGGGCGTTCCACCATGAAGCAATCTCTGATCGAAGTTACCGAAAAAATCCGCGAGCGTAGCGCCCCGACTCGCCAGGCTTACCTGCAGCGGGTCGAGCAGACCCTGGCCCGGCCGCGCGGTTCCGACCGCATGGGCTGCGCCAATGTCGCGCATGCGTTTGCCGCGATGCCGGCTGACGACAAGCTGCGCATTGTCGCCGAGAAAGCGCCGCACATCGGCATTATCACCGCCTACAATGACATGCTGTCGGCGCATCAGCCCTACGAAATTTTCCCCGCGATCATTCGCGACGAAGCGCATAAGAACGGTGCCACGGTACAAGTCGCCGGCGGTGTGCCGGCCATGTGCGACGGCGTGACGCAAGGCGAGCCCGGCATGGAGCTCAGCTTGTTTTCGCGCGATACCATTGCCATGGGCACTGCAGTCGGCCTGTCTCACGATGTGTTCGATGCAGCGCTGCTGCTCGGCGTCTGCGACAAGATTGCTCCGGGCCTATTGATCGGCGCACTGCATTTTGGCCACCTCCCGTGCGTGTTCGTGCCGGCAGGACCGATGAGCACGGGCATAGACAACACCACCAAATCCAAGGTGCGCGAACAGTTCGCGCAAGGCCTGTGTGGCCGCGAGGAACTGCTGGAATCGGAATCTTCGGCTTACCACGGCGCCGGCACCTGCACCTTTTACGGCACCGCCAATAGTAACCAGATGCTGCTCGAGGCCATGGGCCTGCACGTGCCTGGCGCGGCTTTCATCCACCCGCACGACGGCTTGCGTGAAATGCTGACGCGCGAAGCCGTGCGTAGCGTGCTGGCCAATACGCAGAAGCAGCGCTTCATGCCGATTGGCCGCCAGGTCGACGAACGCGTCATCGTCAATGCCATGGTGGCGCTGCTGGCCACCGGCGGCTCCACCAACCACCTGATCCACTGGGTTGCCGTAGCGCGTGCTGCCGGCATCATCATCGACTGGACCGATTTCCATTACCTGTCGCGCGAAACGCCGTTGCTGGCAAGCGTTTACCCCAACGGCAAGGCCGATGTGAACCAGTTCCAGGCTGCGGGCGGCCCCGGCTTCGTGATTCGCGAATTGCTGGACGCCGGTCTCATGCATGAGGATGTGTTCGCCGTGGCAACTGGCGGCTTGCGCGAATACACCAAGGTGCCGCAAGCCGAGAATGAGAAGATCGTCTGGCGCGAACTGCCGGCGCAAAGCCCGGACGAAAGCATTGTCCGCAATGCGTCCAAACCGTTCAGTGCCGGCGGCGGCTTGCGCCTGCTCAAGGGTAACCTGGGGCGTTCCGTCATCAAGATTTCGGCCGTGCCCGAAGATCGCCATATTGTCGAAGCGCCTGCCATCGTTTTCGATGGCCAGGAGGAGCTGCTCAAGGCATTCGAAGCCGGTGAGTTGGAGCGTGATTTCATCGCCGTCGTACGCTTCCAGGGCCCCAAGGCCAACGGCATGCCCGAGCTGCACAAGCTGACGCCGCCGTTGGCCGTGCTGCAGGGCAAGGGCTTCAAGGTGGCGCTGGTTACCGACGGTCGCATGAGCGGTGCTTCTGGCAAGATTCCGGCCGCTATCCACGTTAGCCCCGAAGCGCTGGCTGATGGCCCGCTGGGCAAGGTCAGGACTGGTGACATCATCCGGCTCAATGCCATTGTCGGCACGCTCAATGCGCTGGTCGATGCCGACGAATGGGCGGCGCGCACCAATGCCAAGCTGACCGAGCGCCAGCGCAACGTCAACGGCCATGGCATCGGCCGCGAATTGTTCGGCGGCATGCGGCGCAATGTGTTGAGCGCGGAAGAGGGCGCTGTTACCTGGCTGTAATTCGGTTTTAAAACACGTTCATGGCGTTACTTTCGCTCGCCGTACTGCGTGTACTGCCTGCGCTCAAGTGCTTTGTCTGAACGCGTTTGGAATCGAATTTTCCATGACGGATAGATAGCGTAATTTTTGAATGAAACTAGGAAAAATATGAATACTTTGGATCTGGCTAAGCAAGGCCCCGTCATCCCGGTTATCGTGATCCAGCGCGTCGAGGACGCCGTGCCCATGGCTGAAGCCTTGGTCGCAGGCGGTATCAGGGTGCTGGAAGTCACATTGCGCACGCCGGTTGCACTGCAGTGCATGGAGGCGATCGCCAAGGCGGTGCCGGAGGCCATTGTTGGCGCCGGTACGCTGCGTAGCGTTGCCGATGCGCGTGCCGTCAAGGATGCGGGCTGCCAATTCGCCGTCAGCCCGGGTTATAGCAGCGAGATCGGCAAGGCCTGCCTCGACATGGGCCTGCCGCTGCTGCCCGGCGTTTCCACCGCCAGTGAAGTCATCCAGGCCAACACCGATGGCTACCAGTTCCTCAAGCTGTTCCCGGCCGTGGCCGTGGGCGGCCTCAATTTGCTGAAGTCCTTCGCCGGTGTTTTCACCGACGTCAAGTTCTGCCCCACCGGCGGCATCACGGTTGAAACCGCGCCGCAATTCCTGGCGCTGCCCAATGTGCCGGTTTGCGGCGGTACCTGGCTGACGCCTGCGGATGCGGTTGCCGCCAAGGACTGGGGCCGGATCACCGAGCTGGCACGCGCTGCCAGCGCCCTTCGAGCCTAAACGCCGTTATGTCGCCTTCAAATCCGGGTCGCCAGCAAGGCGGCCTGGAGCGCGACATCGATTTGCAGCGCTATCACACGCTGGTATTCGATTGCGACGGCGTCGTCCTCGACTCCAACCAGCTCAAGACCCAGGCTTACTACGATAC
>CBILOJ010000244.1:0-3018 GCA_966238525.1 uncultured Methylophilaceae bacterium
GACAGTTTGGCCAGGTCGCGGCCTTCGAACAGCACCTCGCCGCTATCGAGGGATTGCAATTGTAGCAGACAGCGCGCCAGCGTGGATTTGCCGCTGCCGGATTCACCGACTACCGCCAGTGTCGCGCCGGTACGCAGCTTGATGCTGACATCGTCGAGCGCCTTGATGCGAGAAGTGCCAAAGCCGAATCGGCCGCTGCGTTGGGTATAAGTTTTGTTAAGCCCGCTGGCGGTCAGGATGAAATCGCTCATGCTTCGGCGCTCTGTGTAGCCGGCTCATTGAGCCAGGCGTAATCGATAGGGCGCAACGGCTTTTTGCCTTCGGCATCGGGCACGCAAGCCAGCAGCGCTTGCGTATAAGGATGCTGCGGCTGTTGCAGTACGCGTGCCACCGGTCCCGCTTCCACCACTTCACCGCGGAACATGACCACGACCTCGTCGGCAATGTCGGCCACCACGCCGAAATCGTGAGTGATGAACAGCATGCCCATGTTCATGCGTGTCTTGAGTTCATCGAGCAGCTTGAGGATTTGCGCCTGTACCGTGACGTCAAGCGCGGTGGTCGGTTCGTCCGCGATCAGCATGGCCGGCTCGCAGGCAATGCTCATGGCAATCATGACGCGTTGGCGCTGACCGCCGGACAGTTCATCGGGATAGCTGTTGGCGCGGTCGGCCGGGATCCCGACCTGTTCCAGCAAACCGGCAACACGCGCTTTAAGCGCTTGCCCTCTGAGGCCTAGGTGTACCGACAAACTTTCGCCGATCTGGAAACCTACCGTGAGCACGGGATTGAGCGATGTCATCGGCTCCTGGAAAATCATGCCGATGCGACGGCCGCGAATCTGACGCATGGCCTCTGCGCCGAGGTCGGCCAGATCCTGCCCCTGGAAAATTACCTTGCCGCGCAAACACGTGAGCTGCGACGACAGCAGGCTCATCACCGACAACGCCGTCAGGCTCTTGCCGCTACCGGATTCACCGACGATGCAGATAGTCTTACCGGCCTGCAGCGTGAAGGAGACATCGCTGACCAACAGCAGCTCGGGCGCCGCCGCCGGTGCAACAGTCAAGCCTTCGATACGCAGCAATTCGGTCATGTCAGCTCGGCCTTGATCCTTTCGATCGCCAGTTCCAGCGTCATTCTAGCCTGTTCGCCGCTGCCAAGCATGGGTTTCAGTGTCAGCTCATCGGCGCGGGCTTCGTCGTCTCCAAGAATCACCGCATAACGCGCGCCGCTGCGATCGGCTTTCTTCATCTGCGACTTGAAACTACCGCCACCTGCGTGCAATGCGACGGCGACACCACCGTCGCGCAACGCTTCCGCCACCTTGAGCGCCTGGCGCTCGGCGAACTCGCCAACATTGACCAGGTACACGTCGGGCGCATCGCTGGCGGAAATGCCATATTCCTGCATCAGCAGAAAGATGCGCTCCAGTCCCATGGCGAAGCCGCAAGCCGGCGTCTGCTCACCGCCAAGACGCGCTACCAGTGTGTCGTAGCGCCCGCCGCCGGCAATCGTGCCTTGGCTGCCGAGCCGCGTCGTCACCCATTCGAATACGGTACGGTTGTAGTAGTCGAGACCGCGCACCAGACGCGTGTTCAGCTTGTAGGAAACGCCGGCCTGGCTTAGCAAGGCGCACAACGCCTCGTAATGCACGCATGATTCATCACCCAGGCTGTCGATCAGCCTGGGCGCGGCTTCGATCATGGCTTGCATTGCCGGATTTTTACTGTCCAGAATGCGCAGCGGATTGCTGTGCAGCCGGCGCTTGGCGTCGGCATCGAGAATATCGGCATGCTGCTCGAAATGCGCGATCAGGGCCTGGCGATATTCGGCGCGCTCCTCCGAGTCGCCTATGGTATTGATCTGCAACTCGACATCAGTAATGCCGAGCTCGCGCCACAGGCGCGCCAGCATGATGATCTGCTCGGCGTCGACGTCGGGGCCGGCAAAGCCGAAGGCTTCGGCGCCGATCTGGTGGAACTGGCGCTGGCGTCCCTTCTGCACATTTTCGTGGCGGAACATGGGACCCATGTACCACAGGCGTTGGGGGCCGTTATAAGTCAGACTGTGCTCGACCACGGCACGCACGCACCCGGCCGTGCCTTCGGGCCGCAAGGTCAGGCGATCGCCGTTGAGCTGGTCTTGCCACGAATACATTTCCTTCTCGACGATATCGGTGTGTTCGCCGACGCTGCGCACGAAAAGCTCCGTCGGTTCAACCGCAGGCAAGCGGATATTGCGATAACCGTACTGCGCCAATACGCGGCGCGCGGTGTCCTCGAGCTTGTGCCACAAGGCGGTATGCTCGGGCAGGATGTCGTAGAAGCCTTTGATGCTTTGGAATTTTTCTGGCATGAGATTAATGTCGGCTATCCGGCTTGAGCTAGACAGCCCTGAGCGGAATGATTTTCTGATTGCCTTGTGCGGCTGGGCGATGCAGCTTGCCGCCGCTAGCGTAATTCTGGCGAACGTAGTTGTCGACGATGGCCTGGAATTCCTCGGCAATGTTGTCGCCCTTGAGCGTGACCGTTTTTTCACCGTCGACGAACACCGGCGCCACCGGCACTTCGCCGGTACCCGGCAGGCTGATGCCGATATTGGCCAGCTTGGATTCGCCGGGGCCGTTGACCACGCAACCCATGACCGCCACGCTCATGCTCTCCACGCCCGGATATTGCGTTTTCCACGCCGGCATCTGTTCGCGCAGGTAGCGCTGGATTTTCTGCGCGAGCTCCTGGAAAAACGTCGACGTCGTACGGCCGCAACCCGGGCAGGCGGTGACCAGCGGCGTGAATGAACGTATGCCCATGGTTTGCAGGATCTCCTGCGCCACCACGACTTCGCGCGTGCGCGATTCCCCAGGCTCGGGCGTCAGGCTGATGCGGATGGTATCGCCGATGCCTTCTTGCAGCAGCACGGATAGCGCCGCCGTCGAGGCGACTATGCCCTTGGACCCCATACCGGCTTCGGTCAGGCCCAGGTGCAAGGGGAAATCGCAACGGCTGCCGATGTCAC
>CBILOJ010000245.1:0-3003 GCA_966238525.1 uncultured Methylophilaceae bacterium
TGTCCACATGCGGGCGGCAGCCGGCAGCTGCCGCTTTTGCCACCGGCTAGAGGCTGAGTTCGCCGGCCCAGGCCATGGCCGCCAACTGGTATTGGTTGACCTGCGCCGGGCGTAGATGCAGGCTTTCGGCGCGGGCGCGCATGCAGTCCATGTTCGCGGTTTCACAAGCCTCCGCCAGCGCCAGGAACGGACCGTAGATGCCGCTGCGCGTCAGCAGGGCCTCGTGGATCACTTCCGGCAGGTCGATCTTCTGCAGGATCTGCGGCATGCTCATGCCGAGCATGCATTCCAGCAGCGAAAAGGCGCCGATGACGAACAGATTGTCGCGGCCGGCCTTGTCGAAGTAATTCGTGCCCAGCAATTCGGTCAGACGGCCGCGCATGATGGCCGCCTGCATCAGCGCCGGTGAAGCCGAGTTTTCGCCGGCGGTCACCATGAGCAGCGTCAGCCAGCGATAGAGCTGCTTGATGCCGATGACGGTAAGCGCGTGGCGGATGGACTGGATTTCGCACGACAGGCCGAAGCCGACCGAGTTGATGTAGCGCAGCAGCTTGAACGACAGCGCCGGATCGCGCTTGAAGCCGGCTTCGATCTGCCCCATGTCGGCATCGCGGCTGACCAGGTTGAGCAGCTCGAGCACGGTGGCGAAGGCCGGATTGATGACCTTGGTGGCGAAAGCCGGCGGCCGCATGAAATATTTGCCCTGTACCAGATGGAAACCGGCCAGACGACAGGCTTCCATCCGCTCGGCGCTATCGACGTTTTCGGCGATGAGCTGCAGCGGCAGGCGCCGCAGCGGTACCAGGGCCTGTGCCAGCGCCGCGGCATCGAGCGCGGCCACATCGAGCTTGACGTAGTCGGCGCAGGCAAGAAGCGGTGTCGGCTCGGTCATCGGCCCCTTGAGCGCGAAGCGGTAGCCCTGCGCGCGCAATTCGCGGCAGCGCTCGACCAGCGATTCGTCGGCGGCGGCATCCGCGCCGATTTCGAACACGGTGCCGGCCGGAGCCAGCAGGGACGGCACGTGGCGCAGGCTGTCATAAGGCGCATCGATACGAACGAAGACCTGCTTTTCTCCCAGGCGCCATGGCAGCTCCTGTCCTTCCAGCGCGGCTTGCAAGGTCCCCACCACCATGCCGTCATCACAGAAGATCAATTCATGCGCAGCAATCCGTTGCTGCAAATCGAGTATGGGCTGACGCCCGATATAGGCTTGCTCTTGTTTCATCCCTAGATAAATCCCAGCTTGCTACATCCTGTTAACGGCAGCATTGCGCGCAACTTGAAGCGCTAGCTACTTGCCAGGCCAGGCAACAGCATAAAAGTTTCATCGATAAGCCGCTGCAGCGGCGGCAGCATGTCCGGCAAGGTCCAGGCGATCATGAGAAAGCCCATGCCCAGCGTGATCGGAAAACCGATACCGAACAGATTGAGTTGCGGCGCGGTCCGGGTCAGGATGCCGAGCGCCATATTGGTGATCAGAAGCGCCGTGGTGACCGGCAACGCCAGCAGCAGGCCGGCGCTGAAAATCTTGCCGCCCCAGCGCGCAATGGCAAGGGCATCGATGTGTTGCGCCGGCGCTGCCGCGATCGGGAAGCTGACAAAACTGTCGGCGATGGCCGAGATTAGCATGAGGTGGCCATTGATGGCCAGGAACACCAGGGTGGCGAGCAGGACGAAAAACTGGTTGAGCGAGGTCGTCTGGCCCTGCGACTGGGGATCGTAGAATGAGGCGAAGCCGAGGCCCATGGTCATGCCGGCGACCTGGCCGGCCATGTCGACTGCGGCGAACACGATGCGCACGCAAAAGCCGATGGCGAGGCCGATCACGAGCTGTTCGGCCAGGATCAGCAGCCCCTGCGCCGACAGGATGCCGATGGCCGGCAGTGGCGGCAATGTCGGGGCGATGATCAGCGTGAGCAGGATGCCAAGCGCGATCTTGACCTGGTTGGGCAAACCGCGATTACTGAATACGGGAGCAATGGCGATGACGCCGAGCACGCGCGTCAGCGGCCACAGCAGCCCGTTGATCCAGGCCTGCAGCACATCGCTGCTGACGCTGATCATGCCGTTCAGCTCGCCAGCGCGGGCACGCTGGTGAAGATGAGCCGCATGTAGTCGACCATCACGGTCAGCATCCACGGTCCGGCCAGCACCAGCACGGCGAAAACGCCGACCAGCTTGGGAATGAAGGACAGCGTGGCTTCGTTGATCTGCGTCGCCGCCTGGAAGATGCTGACGGCGAGACCGATGATGAGCACCACGAGCAATATCGGCGCCGATACCAGCAGCAGCACTTCAACGGCGTGGCGGCCGAGATTCATTACGCTTTCCGGGGTCATATCTTCAACCTCTTAGTAGAAACTCTGCACCAGCGAACCGAGCAGCAGCTGCCAGCCGTCAACCAGCACGAACAGCATGAGCTTGAACGGCAGCGAGACGATCGCCGGCGACACCATCATCATGCCCATGGACATCAGCACGCTGGCCACCACCATGTCGATGATGAGGAACGGGATGAAAATGGCGAAACCGATCTGGAACGCGGTCTTGAGCTCGCTGGTAATGAAGGCCGGCACCAGCACGCGCAAAGGCACATCTTCTGGTCCCTGCACCGCCGGCGTTTCCGACATTTTCATGAACAGTGCGATATCGGCCTCGCGCGTCTGCTTGAGCATGAATTGTTTGAGCGGCACGGCGCCCTTCTCCATTGCTTCCTGCAGCGGAATGCGGCTTTCGGAATACGGTTGATAGGCTTCGGTGTAGATCTTGTCGAGCACTGGACTCATGACGAAAAAGGTCAGGAACAGCGCCAGCCCGATCAGGACCTGGTTCGGCGGCGACGACTGCGTGCCTAGCGCCTGCCTTAAAAGGGACAGCACGATGATGATGCGCGTGAAGCCGGTCATCATGAGCAGCGCGGCCGGCAGGAAAGTCAGCGACGTCAGCAGGATCAGCGTCTGCAGGCTCAGGGAGTATTCCTGGCCGCCGCTCGCAGTCGGCGTG
>CBILOJ010000246.1:0-2994 GCA_966238525.1 uncultured Methylophilaceae bacterium
CCGCATTCGTTCCGACCAACGTGATTTCGATTACCGACGGCCAGATCTTCCTGGAAACCGACTTGTTCAACGCCGGTATCCGTCCCGCCATCAATGCCGGTATCTCGGTTTCGCGTGTTGGCGGTGCTGCACAGACCAAAGTCATCAAGAAGCTCGGCGGCGGCGTACGTCTCGCATTGGCGCAGTATCGTGAACTGGCCGCTTTCGCTCAGTTCGCGTCCGACCTCGACGAAGCCACGCGCAAGCAGCTGGACCGTGGTCGCATGTACACCGAACTCATGAAGCAGCCGCAATATGCGCCGCTCAGCGTTTCCAACATGGCAATCAGCCTATTGGCCGCGAACAAGGGTTATCTCGACGATGTGCCGGTCAACAAGGTGCTCGCATTCGAATCCGCCCTGCACTCCTTCATGAATTCCAAGTACAAAAATCTCATGGACAAGATCGAAGCGACCAAGGATCTCGCCGGCGACGACGAGAAGGCCGCGGAAGCCGCGATCCAGGACTTCAAGGCCACGAACGCATATTGAGCGGCTCAGCCAGGCAACCGGTTAGATAAGGCAGACTAGACACAATGGCCAATAGCAAGGAAATTCGCACCAAGATCAAGAGCGTGGAAAATACGCGCAAGATCACCAAGGCGATGGAAATGGTAGCCGCCTCGAAGATGCGTAAGGCGCAGGATCGCATGCGCGCTGCGCGTCCATATGCGGAAAAGATCCGCAACGTGGCGGCCCACCTGTCCAAGGCCAATCCCGAGTATCGCCATCCGTTCATGGTCAAGCGCGACAAGGTGGCCAATATCGGCATCATCGTCGTGACTTCGGATAAGGGACTGTGCGGCGGTCTAAATACCAACGTACTGCGCATGACGCTGAACCAGATGAAGGCCTGGGAAAACAACGGCCAGAATGCTGTGATCAGCGCCATCGGCAACAAGGGTTTTGGTTTCATGAACCGCTTCGGCGGCAATGTGAAGTCGCATCTGGTCGGCCTCGGCGATACACCGCACATGGAGAAGCTGATCGGTCCGATCAAGGTCATGCTCGATGCTTATGTCGCCGGTGAGATCGACCAGCTCTACATCAGCTATACGCGTTTCATCAACACCATGCGCCAGGAACCGGTGCTGCAGCAACTGCTGCCGCTGACCAGTGAATTCGGCGGTCCGGCCTCGCACGAGCACATGAATGACCCGGTCGGCGCTAGCGATGTAGTCAAGAGCGCGGCGGAAGTCGGCGTGGCGCAAGGGCACTGGGATTACATCTACGAGCCCGGCGCCCAGGAAGTGCTGGACGACCTGATGATGCGCTATATCGAATCGCTGATCTACCACGCCGTAGCCGAAAACATGGCTTCCGAGCAAAGCGCGCGCATGGTGGCGATGAAGGCGGCCTCGGACAATGCCAAGAACGTGATTGGCGAGCTCAAGCTGGTGTACAACAAGGCGCGCCAGGCAGCAATTACCAAGGAAATTTCTGAAATTGTCGGCGGCGCAGCGGCAGTCAGTTAAGCGAATAATTATCCGACGAATTCAGTTCGACTGATATCCAAGTTTGAATAGGGAACATAAAATGAGTCAAGGTAAAGTAGTTCAATGTATTGGCGCCGTTGTCGACGTTGAGTTTCCACGCGACCAGATGCCCAAGGTGTACGACGCGCTGATTCTCGACGAAGAGGGTTCTACCGCGGAAGCCGGCCTGACGCTGGAAGTGCAGCAACAGCTCGGCGACGGCGTGGTACGTACCATTGCCATGGGCTCCAGCGACGGTCTTTCGCGCGGCATGAAATTCAAGGCGACCGGTAACCAGATTACGGTGCCGGTCGGCAACGCCACGCTGGGCCGCATCATGGACGTACTGGGCCGCCCCATCGATGAAGCGGGTCCGATCGAAGCGGAAGAACGCCGCTCGATTCACCAGGCCGCGCCTACCTTTGAAGAACTGTCCCCCTCGGTCGACCTGCTGGAAACCGGCATCAAGGTGATCGATCTGGTCTGCCCGTTCGCCAAGGGCGGCAAGGTCGGCCTGTTCGGCGGTGCCGGCGTTGGCAAGACCGTGAACATGCTGGAACTGATCAACAATATCGCCAAGCAGCACGCCGGCCTTTCCGTATTTGCCGGTGTCGGCGAGCGCACCCGCGAGGGCAACGACTTCTACCATGAAATGGCCGAAGCCGGCGTCATCAAGCTCGACAATATGTCGGAATCCAAGGTCGCCATGGTGTTCGGCCAGATGAACGAGCCGCCGGGCAACCGTCTGCGCGTGGCGCTGTCGGGCCTGACCATGGCCGAGAAGTTCCGTGACGAAGGCCGCGACATCCTGTTCTTCGTCGACAACATCTACCGTTACACCCTGGCCGGGACCGAAGTGTCCGCCCTGTTGGGCCGTATGCCTTCCGCCGTGGGTTACCAGCCGACGTTGGCCGACGAAATGGGCCGTCTGCAGGAACGCATTACCTCGACCAAGGTGGGTTCGATTACTTCTATCCAGGCCGTTTACGTACCTGCGGACGACTTGACCGACCCTTCTCCCGCTACGACCTTCCAGCATTTGGACTCGACCGTGGTGCTGAGCCGCGACATCGCCTCGCTCGGTATCTACCCTGCGGTCGACCCGCTCGACTCCACCTCGCGCCAGCTCGACCCGCAGATCGTCGGCGAAGAGCACTACCAGGTTGCGCGTTCGGTACAATCCACGCTGCAGCGCTACAAGGAATTGCGCGACATCATCGCCATTCTGGGCATGGACGAACTGTCGCCGGAAGACAAGCAGGCAGTGAACCGCGCACGCAAAATCCAGCGCTTCCTGTCGCAGCCGTTCCACGTTGCTGAAGTGTTCACGGGTGCGCCAGGCAAGTACGTGCCGCTCAAGGACACGATCAAGGGCTTCAAGGCCATCGTGGCCGGCGAGTATGACCATCTGCCGGAACAAGCCTTCTACATGGTAGGCCCGATCGAAGAAGCTGTGGAAAAGGCCAAGACGCTGAGCTAAC
>CBILOJ010000247.1:0-2985 GCA_966238525.1 uncultured Methylophilaceae bacterium
GACAAAGTAGGTTAAATACGAGACGGGAGCATCAACATGAAAATGATCGCAATGGCTGTACCTAAAGCAGGCGGCAAGTTTGAAAGAGTCGAACGTGATGTTCCGGCGCCCGGCGCAGGCGAACTTCTAATTCGGGTTCATGCTTGCGGCGTTTGTCATAGCGATGCGCTCATCGTCGAGGGCCATTGGCCCGGCCTGCAATATCCACGTGTGCCCGGCCATGAAGTCATCGGCTTGGTGGAGGCTGTGGGCGCGAATGTCGGCGGCTGGAAAATTGGCGATCGTGCCGGAGTCGGCTGGTTTGGCGGCTCATGCGGACATTGCATGCATTGCCGGCGGGGCGAGCAGTTTGCCTGTGAATATGGCGCCGGCGTGACCGGCGGTACCCGCGATGGCGGTTATGCCACCCATATGCTCGCCGATGCTTCGGCAGTCGCCCATGTGCCAGCCGATCTCGATGCGGTTGAAGCGGCTCCGCTACTGTGCGCCGGTATTACCACCTTCAACGCCCTTCGCAACAGCGGCGCCCGTGCTGGCGAGCTTGTCGCCATCCAAGGCGTGGGCGGGCTGGGCCACCTCGGCATCCAATTCTCCCGCCGTCTGGGCTTCAGAACCGTGGCCATCAATCGCGGCAGGGAAAAAGAAAAGCTCGCACGTTCCCTAGGTGCCCACGACTACATCAATAGCGAAGAAGGTGATGTTGCAAGCGCACTGCAAGCACTGGGTGGCGCAAAAGCCATCATCGCCACGGTAACCAATGCAGAGGCCATGAAAGCCGTTGTAGGCGGGCTAGGCGCAAATGGAACGATGATGGTGATCGGTGCTGTTGGCGCTTTCGAGGTCGATACGCTGGGGCTGCTCGGCAAACGTGCTGCCATCAAGGGATGGTATTCCGGGATTGCCGTCGACTCTGAAGACACGCTGGAATTCAGCAAATTGCATGACATTCAGTCACAGAATGAGATTTATCCGCTCGAGGAAGCCCAAGCGGCCTATGACAGGATGATGAGCGGCAAGGCGCGGTTCAGAGTAGTACTTAAAACAACTTGAATCCGATGACGATGCTCGCTCAGCGTCTTTAGCGGATGCGCTTGCGCGTTGCCAAGCAAGCGTATCGCGCCACTAGCTACAGCAATCAAACGTCCAGGTTGTGAACACCCAAGGCGTTACTTTCGATGAACGCACGCCTTGGCTCCACTTGATCGCCCATGAGCGTGGTAAAAATCTCGTCGGCTGCAATGGCGTCGTCGATTTGTACCTTGAGCAAACGTCTTACTTGGGGATCCATCGTGGTTTCCCATAACTGCTCGGGGTTCATTTCACCCAGACCTTTGTAGCGCTGCACATTGAGATTCTGCTTGGCTTCGCCCAGCAACCAGTCTAGCGCCGCCTTGAAATTCGCCACAGGCTGCTCTTTCTCTCCCCGTTTGATGCTGGCCCCTTCACCAATCAGGCCGTCGAGCATATCGGCACTGCGGCTGATCTGGCGGTAATCGCCGCTGGCGAGGAATTCAGGATCGATAATGCAGCATTGCAGATTACCGTGGACATACTTGTTGACCTCAAGGCGATAGCGCGCCGCTTCCTGGTCGAAGCCCAGCTTCACTTCACTGCCGGTATGGCCGAGTAACGGACGCAATCTGGCCGCTGCGTCTTCCGCGGTTTCTTGCGTACTGAGGTCGACTTTTCCCATCACCAGCAAGGCACGCAGCACACTTTCATCGTAGAGCGATGCCAAGCGCCGGATGACAGCTTCTGTCAGTACCATTTGCTTGGCGATTTGGGCCAACGCTTCGCCATTCAGCACCTTGTCGTCTATCCCTGTGACCAACTCGGCGTTTTTCAATGCCGACTGCAACAGATATTCGTCGAGCTCGTGCTGATCCTTCAGATAGCGTTCGTCCCTGCCCTGCTTGACCTTGTATAATGGTGGCTGGGCAATATAAATATTGCCATGCTCCACCAGTTCCGGCATCTGGCGATAGAAGAAAGTCAGCAGCAAGGTGCGGATGTGAGCGCCGTCTACGTCGGCATCGGTCATGATGATGATGCGGTGGTAGCGCAGCTTTTCTGCATTGAAATCGGCCTTCCCAATACCGGTACCCAATGCCGTAATCAGCGTGGCGATTTCCTGCGATGACAGCAATTTGTCGAAACGCGCTTTTTCCACATTGAGAATCTTGCCCTTGAGCGGCAGGATCGCCTGATTCTTACGGTCGCGCCCCTGCTTGGCAGAACCACCGGCGGAATCGCCCTCGACCAGATAAAGCTCGCATTTGGATGGATCGCGCTCCTGGCAATCGGCAAGTTTACCGGGCAGGCCCATGGTATCCATGGCGCCCTTGCGCCGTGTCATTTCACGCGCCTTACGCGCTGCATCGCGCGCGCGCGCGGCCTCGATGATCTTGTTGCAGATAATCTTGGCATCGGTGGGATTTTCCAGCAGGAATTCAGCGAGCTTGTTCGCCACCACTTCCTGCACTACCGGTTGCACTTCGCTGGATACCAGTTTGTCCTTCGTTTGCGACGAGAACTTGGGCTCTGGTGCCTTGACCGACAGCACGCAGGTCAAGCCTTCACGCATATCGTCGCCGCCGGTGTCGATCTTGGCCTTTTTAGCGAGCTCGTTCTGCTCAATGTAATTATTCAGCGTACGTGTCATGGCCGTACGCAGGCCGGTCAAATGCGTGCCGCCATCGCGCTGCGGAATATTGTTGGTGAAACACTGCACCGATTCGCTGTAGGAATCGTTCCACTGCATGGAAACTTCGACAATGATGCCATCCTTATCACCCACGGCATAAAACGGCTTGGGATGCAGCACAGTCTTGCTGCGGCTCATGTATTCGACAAAGCCCTTTACCCCACCGGAATAGGCGAAATTTTCGCTCTTGCCATTGCGCTGATCGATAAGTTCGATCTTGACGCCGTTATTGAGGAAGGACAGCTCGCGTATGCGTTTGGCCAGAATTTCAAAGTGAAACT
>CBILOJ010000248.1:0-2963 GCA_966238525.1 uncultured Methylophilaceae bacterium
GTGCTTCGGGCCCGCTGATCGCCAGCTTTTTCATCAGCATGGCGCAAAGCGTGAAGGAACAGGGCGGCGACAGCCTGGCGCAGATTGCCACGGCATTCGCTGCCGGCGTCGAAGCGATCAAGCGTCGCGGCAAGGCCGACGTCGGTGAAAAGACCATGCTCGACGTGCTGATCCCGGTGGCACGGAAATTTACCGAACTGACGGAACAAGGCGCCGAACGCCATGCAATCTTTACCGCGCTCAAGCTGACCGCCGAACAGGGCATGCAATCCACGCGCGACAGAGTCGCGACCAAGGGTCGCGCCGCCTTTCTTGGCGAACGCGCGATCGGCCACATCGATGCCGGGGCCAAGAGCAGCCAGGTGATGATCGCCGCCGTCTGCGACCTGGCAGCCGCGAACCGAGCATAGAACGCAACGAGGAGATTCCACGCATGAAAAAATTCATCAACGAAGTCGACAATCTGCTGGCGGAAAGCCTGTCGGGTTTCGCGGCGGCGCATCATGACCTGGTTAACCTGCATCTGGAGCCGAACTACGTCTACCGCGCCGACAAGGCGCAGAACAAGGTGGCGCTGATTTCGGGCGGCGGCTCGGGCCACGAACCGCTGCACGCCGGCTTCGTCGGCTTGGGCATGCTCGATGCCGCCTGTCCCGGTCATGTCTTCACTTCGCCGACGCCGGACCAGATGCTGGCCGCAGCCGAAGCGGTCGATAACGGTCGCGGCGTGCTGTTCATCGTCAAGAACTACGCCGGCGACGTCATGAATTTCGAGATGGCGGCCGAGATGCTGTCGTGTGAAAACGCCACGGTGCTCACGAGTGATGATGTTGCGGTCGAGAACTCGACCTATACCACAGGACGGCGCGGTGTCGCCGGCACCGTGCTGGTGGAGAAGATGGTGGGCAGCCTGGCCGAGACCGGCGCCGATCTTGCCGCTTGCAAGGCTTTGGGCGACAAGGTGAATTTCCGCACGGCGTCAATGGGCGTGGCCCTGACCAGCTGCACCGTGCCCGCCGCCGGCCGGCCGACCTTCGACATCGCCGACAACGAACTGGAAATGGGTGTCGGCATCCATGGCGAGCCGGGGCGGCGGCGCGAGGCCATGCGCAGTGCGGACGAGATCGTAAGCGATCTGGTTAACGCCATCCTCGAGGATTTCCGCCGCAAGGATCTCAACGTCTGCGTTGGCACCGAGGCTTTATTGATGATCAACGGCTTCGCCGGCACGCCGCTCATGGAGCTCTACGTGCTCTACAACACCGCGCGTCGCTTGTTGCAGGAAGCCGGCATCAACGTCAGCCGTTCGCTGGTCGGCAACTACACCACGGCGCTCGACATGGCCGGGGCTTCGGTGACGGTGAGTCTGCTTGACGACGAAATGACGCAGCACTGGGATAGCCCGGTGCATACGCCGGCGCTGCGCTGGGGCAGATAAAAGCCACGTGCATTTTCCTGCTAAACGTATATACTAAAAGTATATATTTTTTAATGGAGAGCGTCGATGACTACCGCTCGTGTTTTTCAATCCGGTAATAGCCAGGCCGTACGCCTGCCCAAGGAATTCCGTTTCAAGACCAAGGAAGTGGAAATACTGCAGCGCGGCGACGAAATCATTCTGCGGGAAAAGCGCTACAAACCTAGGGATGCGTTCGATTTGCTCACGCGGCTGCCGGAAGATTTCATGCAGCAGGGCCGCGAAGACTTGCCGCCACAAACACGCGAGCCGTTTTGATGGCGCGCTATCTGCTGGATACCAATATCTGCATTTACATCGCCAGGCAACGGCCAGTTGAAGTGCTGGCAAGATTTGAACAGGCAGCGCCTGGCGAGCTTGCAATGTCCGTTATTACCTATGGTGAATTACTGTATGGTGCAGAGAAAAGCCGCTCTCGCTCACAGGCGCTTGAAGTGCTCGAGGCTTTGGCGCAGGCGATTCCGGTCTTGCCTATGGACGAAACAGTCAGCCGTCATTACGGTGAGATTCGTGCGGCCCTGGAACAGGCCGGTACGCCTATTGGTAATAATGACTTGTGGATAGCGGCACATGCCCGTGACCAGCAACTGACGCTGATCAGCAACAACCTGCGCGAATTTGAAAGAGTGCCGGGCCTGAAGGCCGAAAACTGGGTCAATAGCTGACTGCGAAACGCTACTCGTCCGCTGACGAATGCGTGCCATCAATCTGATCAGCCGCCTCGGCGGATTCCTCTGTTTTCTCTGAAACCTTGGCTGTCGCTGCGGCCATCATCTGACTGCGGCTATCAGGCGTTTCCAGGCTGATGCGGCCGAGCGCGCCTGAACGGTAATCCACCAGTAGCGCCATTGCCGCTTTTTCGATATCGGGCTCGCCGCCCTTGAGGCGATAACCGCGGCGACGCGCTACCGCTTCCACCACATCGACGCCATCCATGCCGGCCGTCTCGAACTTGTAGCGTGCCTGTAGCAACTGCGGATAACGCGCGAGCAGCAGGTCGCCCAGGAACACGGCAACGTCCTCGTCGATCACCGCGTTGCGGCCGATGGCATGGCTGGCCGCCAGCATGTAGCCGTCGCTGTCATGCTGGATCTTGGGCCACATCATGCCCGGCGTGTCGGTGATGCTCATGCGGTCGTTGAGCTCGAAGCGCTGCTGCGACTTGGTCACGGCCGGCTCGTCGCCGACCTTGGCGATGCGGCGGTTGAGCAGGGCATTCATGAGCGTGGATTTGCCGACGTTGGGGATGCCCATGATCATCATGCGCAATGGCTTGAGCCTGCTGCCGCGATGCGGCGCCAGCTGCAGGCATAGATTGGGTACCTTGTTGGCGTCGCCCGGTTTCTTGCATGACAGCGCTACCGCCTTCACGCCGTCCTGCGCGTTGAAGTGGGCAAGCCAGGCCTGGGTCGCGGCCGGATCGGCGAGGTCGGCCTTGTTCAGCACCTTGAGATTTGGGCGCTGGCGGAAGCGGCGCAGCTCGTCG
>CBILOJ010000249.1:0-2956 GCA_966238525.1 uncultured Methylophilaceae bacterium
GGCTCAGCCACGACAGCCAGTGCCAAATGCCGATGCCGAGCAGCGCTGCCAGCAATCCGAAGATGATCAGCATCCCCATGGCGAGGGGCGCCAGCCAGATCTGCCAGAAAGTCTTCATGCCGATGCCTTTTCCAGATTGACGGCGAAATCGGCGCGCAGACGCTGCAGCGCGTCGATACGCTTGTCCGCGGTCTTGCGTCTGCCCCACCACAAGTAGAGCCCGCTGCCGAGCACGACGATGGTAACGAGATCGAGCACAGTCCAGATGATCTTGAGCGGCAAGCCGCCGTAATCGCCAAAATGCAGCGGCTGCGACAGCAACAGCGTCTTCACGTACCACGGCATCTCGCGTGCGTCGGTCAACTGCCCGGTTTCGGCATCGACCAGCGCCGGCTTCAACAAGCGCGAGGTTAACGGCGTATTGCCGCGCATGAACACGGTGTAATGGTGCGGGCTTGAGAACAGGCTGCCGGGGTAGGCGACGAAACGCACGTCCATGTTGGGTATCGCATCGCGTGCGGTGTCGATCGCCGTCTGTATCGATCCCAGCTGCTTGAGCGGCGGCGCATTCTTGTACGGCGCGATCATGTCCGCCATCTGGTCCTGTTGCCAGATGCCGATAATGACTTGGCTTAGCGTATTGATCGAGCCGGTGAGACCGACCACCAATGCCCAAACCAGGGTCACGACCCCGAGCAGGTTGTGCAGGTCCAGCCACTTGAGACGCGGATTGCGCTCGGCGCGTATGGTGCCGAAATCGAGCCGGCGCATGAAGGGATGGTAGAGCACGATGCCGGAAACGATGGCGGCGACGAACAGCAATCCCATGAAGCCGAGGAACAGCATACCCGGCAGATCGGCGAATAGATCGACGTGCAGCTTGAACACAAAGTACATGAAGCCGCGCTCCGGCGGCTCGTCCTCGAGCACCTGCGCCGTGCGCGTATCGATCACCACGCCACGGTCCTCGTCAGGCCGGGCTTCCATGCTGGCAGCCATGGATACGAACGTCAGGTTCGGATGCTCTTTAGCATCCCAGAACATGAAACGGATGATGTCGTTTGGCCGCTGCTGGTATGCGGCAGCCGCAACGCGATCGAGACTGGCATCGGGCGTACCGACGGCCATTTCGGGCGCCTCCACCTCGCCCATGAGATGATCGATCTCTTCATGGAAAATCAGCGGCAGGCCGGTGAGGCACAGCATGAGCAGGAAAATCGTGCAGACCAGGCTGGTCCATTTATGCACCAGGTACCAGAGTCGGATATTCATGATGGTGTCTTTACAAGCTTAATCGTTAAAAAGAGAAAACCTCCGGCGGCAAGGCCGGAGGAATTGCTCGTCATATTAGCGGCTGTGCCTATCCACTAGAAATCGACTGTTGCCGACAGTAGCAGCGTTCGGGGCGCGCCTAGATACAAAAACCCGCTATTCGAAGAACCCCAGTAGGCCTTGTCGAACAGATTTTCAACATTGGCGCGCAAGGTGACCGGCGTATCGTTCAGCTCCGTCCGGTAGCGCGCGCCTATGTCGACACGCGTCCATTGCGGGATGGAGAGATTGTTCGCCTGGTCCACGTACTGCTTGCTGGTATAGACCACACGCGCATTCAAGGTCAACCCGGGGACAAACCAGGTATCCCATTCAGCGCCGAGATTAGCCTGCACTTTAGGCACGGCAATCGCGTAATTATCATCGAAGGTGCCGCCTTCGGTCTTGGTCAGCTTGCCGTCCGTATAAGCGAGGCCGCCGAGCAAGCGCACATGATCCATCACTTCGCCGAACACGCTCAGCTCGATACCACGATTACGCTGCTCGCCATTGACATCGAAAACACCGCCCGGATTGAGGACGCCGCTCGGACGCTCGATCTCGAACAGGCTCACCGTAGTAGCGAACTTGCCCCAATCCAGCTTGACGCCCGCCTCTTTCTGCTTGGTGATGAACGGGGAAAACATTTCTCCCGCATTCGAAGCACCGATAGGCGCCGTCGGCCCCTGGCTCAATCCTTCGATGTAATTGGCGTAGAGCGAGACATTGTGCCAAGGCTTGACCACGATTCCCACCGCCGGTGTTACGTCGCTTTCGTCGTAGCCCGGGCCAGCCTTGGCATTGGAGCGTGCCATGTAATCGTAATTCTGCGCTTCTACACGTTGATGACGTACGCCCAAGGTCAGTAGCACTCGGTCATCAAGAAATGACAAGGTGTCTGCTAGCGCATAACTCGTCAAATCTGAGGTCGTGTATTTGGTCGCGTGACCGAGCAAGCCAATTTTACTGGGAGTTCCAGAATAAACTGGGTCGTAAAGATTGGAAAACCTTGTGGGGACGGCAGGGAACTGGAAGGAAATATCAGTATTTTGTACTAGGCGTGTGGCACCCAGTGTTGCTCGGTGCTTGATCGAACCGGTCTCGAAATTAGTTCGAATGCCGGCCTCGGCCGAATGCGAGTTAACGTCAAACACCTGCCAAGCCGGATTGGATGAAAAGTCTCCTGCAAGGTTATCGATGTTAGGATTGCCGGCGACGGCATCCATACGGCTGTCACGTTCGCCGTAACCGCCGTAGACGGTCAAATGCTCGTTAATATCGAATTCGCCACGTAGCGCTGTGCTGAAATCCTGCATATCGGAATAACCGTAGCCCGGATAGTTGAGGTCGCCATCAGGAGCACGCGGAATATCGGTAAGAGATGGATCAACGGAGAACTGCCGCACGACGCGGTCGATGTTCTGCTGCTGATAAATGATATCGGCCGAAAGACGCAGACGTTCGCCGCTGTAATCCAGGCCCAATGCGCCCACGGTCTCCTCGGTCGATTGACGGTCGATCGCAGTATCGCCTTTACGGTAAGCGCCGTTGAAACGGATGCCGAATTCCTGATTCTCGCCGAAGCGGTGACCGATATCGGCATGACCGCCATAGACCGAATCGGACAGATAGTTGCCGGTAAAGC
>CBILOJ010000250.1:0-2944 GCA_966238525.1 uncultured Methylophilaceae bacterium
CCTTGCTGGTCGTAGACCTGCACGTTGCGCAGGCCCAGGCGCGGATTGAGGCCGTCCCAGTTGGCGCGTATGCCTTCTATGGTGACCTTCTGGCCGACGGCGGCGCTGACGCGCTGTTCGATCTGCGGCTTGTATTCATTGATGTGCGGCAGCACCACATAGCGCATGGCGAGCACGGAGGAGGCGAGCACGATGATGACCGACCACAGCGTGAGTAGCGTGATGCGGTAGAGCCAGAGCAAGGATTTTTTGACCATAAAATGTGCGTACCGCGCCGCTACGGCGCAAGGCGTGCGGCAGGCGCTGCCGGGATCGTTGATCGATATTCTACCTGATTGGTCAACATTGACGGCGCAAAGTTGCCCGCGCCCAAGGCGAACAGGCTGTTGGCGCGCGCTCGGCGCCGGCTTCCTTTAGAATACCGCCTGGCGTATTTTCCGGGCGGTTCGCCGACCCGACAGGAAACGGATTGATCCAGTTTAAAAACTTAAGCCTGGCGCGCGGCGCCAGGATACTCATCGAAGGCGCATCGCTGCAGCTGCATCCCGGCCACAAGGTCGGCCTGACCGGTGCCAATGGTGCCGGCAAGTCCAGCGTTTTCGCACTGCTGCGCGGCGAACTGCACGTCGCCGGCGGCGATCTCGAGATGCTGCCGCAATGGGTGATCGCCCATGTGGCGCAGGAAACGCCGGCGCTGGAGATTCCTGCGATCGAATTCGTGCTCGATGGCGATGCCGAACTGCGCACCATCGAGCACGAATTGCAAACAGCCGAAGCGGCCGGTGCCGGCGAAAAAGTCGGCGAGCTGCATGCGCGCCTCGAGGAAATCGGCGGTTATTCGGCGCAGGCGCGTGCAGCGGAGCTGCTGCACGGCCTGGGCTTCGCCAACGCCGATCTAGCCCGCGAAGTGCGTGCCTTCTCCGGCGGCTGGCGCGTGCGGCTCAATCTGGCACGTGCGCTGATGTGCCGGTCCGACCTCTTGCTGCTCGACGAACCGACCAACCATCTCGACCTCGATGCCGTGATCTGGCTCGAAGGCTGGCTCAAGGCTTATCGCGGCACCTTGATCCTGATCTCGCATGACCGAGATTTTCTCGATAGCGTGACCGACCACATCGTGCACATCGAGCAGCAGCGCATGACGCTGTACCGCGGCGGTTATTCCGATTTCGAGCGCCAGCGCGCTGAGCGCCTGGCGCAGCAGCAGGCGCAGTTCGAAAGCCAGCAGCGCCGTATCGCGCATCTGCACAAATACATCGACCGCTTTCGCGTGCAGGCGACCAAGGCGCGCCAGGCGCAAAGCCGCATCAAGGCGCTGGAACGCATGGAGCTGGTTTCGGCGGCACACGTCGATAGTCCGTTCAGTTTCGGTTTCCGCGACATGCAGGCCGCACCCGATCCGCTGCTGGTACTCGACTTGGCCAATGTGGGCTATAACGATCAGGCGGTGCTTGAACGCATCGCGCTGACCTTGCGCCCCGGTGAACGCCTGGGCCTGTTAGGCCGCAACGGCGCCGGCAAGTCGACGCTGGTCAAGCTGCTGGCCGGCGAGCTGTCGGTGATGAGCGGCAAGCGCATTGAAGGCAAGGGACTCAACATCGGCTATTTTGCCCAGCACCAGCTCGAACAGCTGCGGCCCGAGGAATCGCCGCTGCAGCATTTGCAGCGCCTCGATCCGCAAACGCGCGAGCAGGAACATCGCAATTTCCTCGGCGGTTTCGATTTCGGCGGTGCCATGGCCGACAGCGCCTGCGGTGCTTTTTCCGGCGGTGAAAAATCGCGTCTGGCACTGGCGCTGCTAATCTGGTCGCGGCCCAATCTGCTGCTGCTCGATGAGCCGACCAATCACCTCGACCTCGAGATGCGCCACGCATTGACCTTGGCGCTGCAGGAATACGAAGGCGGCGTGGTGCTGGTGTCGCATGACCGCGCCTTGCTGCGGGCGAGCTGCGATCGCTTTGCTCTCGTCGCAGAAGGTCGCGTACAGCCCTTCGATGGCGACCTCGACGATTATCGCGACTGGCTCGCCGAGCAGCGGCGCGCCGAGAAGGCGGCGGAAGCAGGCGACAACAATGCCGAACCGTCCGCCAACAAGCAGAACCGCGCCCAGAGCAAGGCCGAGCGCCAGGCACGCCAGGCCGAACGTCGGCCCTTGCTCAAGGAAGCAGAAAAGCAGGAGCAGGACATCGCGCGCTGGCAAGAGGAAAAAGACGGTCTCGACGCCCGGCTGGCCGACCCGGCGCTTTATGAATCCGCGGACAAGGACGCGCTGCAGGCGCTGCTCAAGCGTCAGGCAGAACTGGCGCAATCAATCGCCCAGGCGGAAGAAGCCTGGCTGACCCTGCACGAGCGCCTGGAAGCGCTGCCGCCAATCAATTGATAAAGGACATGACATGGACGACTTGACCTATTCGCAACGACTCAGCCTGCTGCACGGCATATGCGTGGCGGAGAGCCAGGAGGGCGGCGACGCCAGTACCGATCTCGGCGATTATGAGCCATTGGAGGCCGCGAGCTATCTCGCCTGCGCCCTGACCTTCCAGGCCATCCGCCTCGCCGAGCGCTCCCCGGCCGACGAGCGTCTCGAGAACTTCGACATGCTGAGCGTCTACCAAACCTTCGCCATGCTGGTCTACGCCTATCTCACGCTGCCACTAAGCCGCGAAGGGCTGACGCCGGACGCCGAAGGTTCGCCCGTCGTGATCGCCAAGACATTGTTCGGCGGCCTCGACAACGAGGAGCTGGCCGAGATCATCGAAGCCGGCGGCCGCAAATTCCAGCTCATCGCCGAAGCCGAACAGGAACACTGGACCACCTACCGGGAAGACCTCGATAAGGCCGTGATTGCTTACGTGATTGCCGGTACCGATGACGAAGCGCCGTTCGACAAGGAAGAGGTGCTGCCTATGTTTGGTGCGTTGCTGAGTATGTTGTGTGAGGCTTT
>CBILOJ010000251.1:0-2902 GCA_966238525.1 uncultured Methylophilaceae bacterium
ATGGCGACCGATAACAGACCAACTACGCTGGCGACGCGGTAGCAGTAGAGCTGCATGTGCTTGAACTCGCCGTAACGGTTCTGCTGCAGGTCCATGCCCATGCCGTCGATGATTTCGTGGAAATATTCCTGTTCGAGATCGTAAGCAGCAACCGCCGGTGCCAATGCACGCGTAACCGGATGCTGTGGATTGCCGGCATAGAGATTGACGACCTCCTGCCGCCACCAGGCAAGCTTGGCGCGTGCGACGTCGGGATCGTGGCATTCGTCGACCACGTCATCGACTTCGCGGCAGAAGGCGTAGAGCGCGGTAATGGCTTCGCGCCTGGTCTTGGGCAGAAACAGAAAGCTGTAGTAGAAACTCGAGCCGCTGGCAGCGGCTTTCTGCTGGCAATATTGCTGTGGATTCATTTGGCTCTGACGGCGCGATACAGCATGTAGACCCAGTCGCGCGGCTTCAGCACCGGTCTGTGGCTGAACATGTCGCCGCGCGCTTTGTACAGTTTATGCAGGATGCGCTCGCCGCCGGCAATGATGCTGCGCATTTCCAAGCCGATGCGGCCCGGCAATGCCAGGCCCAGCGGCGCGCCCGATTGCAGCAGGCGACGTGCGCGCCCAAGCTCGAATTCCATGAAGATGCCCCAGGCGCCGCCGGCATCGCCGTTGGCGATCTGCCGTTCTTCGATGCGGTACTTGCGCATTTCGTCCTGCGGAAAATAGATGCGGTCCTTGCGGTAGTCGATGGCGACATCCTGCAGGAAATTGATGATCTGCAGTGCCGAGCAGATGGCGTCGGACAAGGCAATGTTGCGCGGCGTGGCATGGCCGTAGAGATGCAGCAGCAGACGGCCGACCGGGTTGGCTGAGCGGCGGCAGTAATCCATGATTTCGCCGAAATTCTCGTAGCGCGTCTTCACCACATCCTGCGCGAAGGCGTCGAGCAGATCGTAGAAAGGCTGGAGCGGCAGGTTGTGGGTTTTGATCATATCCGCCAGCGCAACGAACAGCGGCAGTTCTGATGCCTCCCCACCAGCGATACGGTCGAGCTCGCGGCGGAATCCATCGAGCAGCGCGAGGCGCTGCTCGGGTAACAGATCGCCTTCATCGGCGAAATCGTCGGCCTGGCGGGCGAAGGAATAGATCAGCGCGATGGGCTTGCGCAGGCGCATCGGCAACAGCAGCGACGCTACCGGAAAATTCTCGTAATGGGTCCCGGCGAGGGCAAGGCTATCGGCGTTTGCCGAGCGGATGGCGGAAGTATTCATGAGCGGGGAAGTATGCCATAAAATGGCGTGCCGGCGCTCGCGGGCAAGCGCATGAGACGGTCAGGTTGCGTTACAATCTAGGCAGATTATCTTCTGGAAAAACCATGCTTGGAATTATCGGCGGCACCGGTCTCACGCAACTGGCCAACCTCAATATCACGCGTCGCCAGCTCATACGCACGCCCTATGGCGAGCCTTCCGGCCCGCTGACTTTCGGCGAGATTGCCGGACACCAAGTCGCGTTTTTGCCGCGGCATGGCAGCGGTCATACCATTCCGCCGCACTTGGTCAATTATCGCGCCAATGTCTGGGCCATGGGCTCGGAAGGCGTGACCAATATCGTCGCAGTGACGACGGTGGGCGGCATCCATGCCGAGTTGATGCCGGGCCGCATCGCGCTACCCGACCAGCTCATCGATTACACTCAGGGCCGCAAGAACAGCTATTACGAAGGCGAAGACAAGCCGGTGCGCCATATCGACTTTACGCAGCCGTATTGCCCGCAGACGCGCGAGCTCTGCAAGCAGGCGGCGAGTTGCGTCGATGAAGCGCTAATCGACGGCGGCATTTACGCCGTCGTGCAGGGGCCGCGCCTGGAAACGGCAGCCGAGATCAACCGGCTCGAACGCGACGGCGCCACCATGGTCGGCATGACCGGCATGCCGGAAGCGGCGCTGGCGCGCGAGCTGGACATGAGCTATGCCGCGCTGTGTCCAGTGGCCAACTACGCCGCCGGCCGCGGCAGCAGCGTCAACGGCATCCAGTACGAGGAAGTCGGCGTCGTGCTCGGCCAGGCCATGGAACGCGTACGCAAGCTCATCGAACAGGTGGTGATCCTGCATGCCGATTAAACCCGTATTGCGCATGGGTGATCCGGTCTTGCTGCAACGGGCGGCACCCGTCGAACAGTTCGACACGCCTGAGCTGCACGCCCTGATCCGTGACATGGAAGATACGATGGAAGCCATGAACGGTGCCGGCATTGCCGCGCCGCAGATCGGCGTCAGCCTGCGCGTAGTGATTTTCGGCGTCGGCGCCAATCCGCGCTATCCCGATGCCGAGGAAGTACCGTACACCGTGCTGGTCAACCCGCAGCTAATGCCGCTCGGCGAAGAAATGGAAGAGGGCTGGGAAGGCTGTCTGTCGGTACCGGGCCTGCGGGGTGTGGTACCGCGCTACAGCCGCTTGCGCTATACCGGCTTCGATCAGTACGGCAATCCCATCGACCGTACCGTCAGCGGTTTCCACGCGCGCGTGGTGCAGCACGAATGCGATCATCTCGACGGCATCCTCTACCCGATGCGCATCCGCGACTTTTCGCGCTTCGGCTTCACCGAAGTGCTGTTCCCCGACATGCAGGTCGCCGACGACTGAGGCCCTGTGCTAGAATTCTGACCCTGTCAGCCCGGCTTTCTGCCGGGCCTGCATCAATCCGGAAGCGTGGCCGAGCGGTTTAAGGCACTGGTCTTGAAAACCAGCGATGGGCAACCATCCGTGAGTTCGAATCTCACCGCTTCCGCCAGAAAACCTGGCTTCCTGAAAATCTCCCTCTCCAACAGTGGACTTGATGCGTCAATGTGAAGGTCGGGCTGCCCAGCGCAACGGGCGCTGAAACAGGAACCAGTCCACTGCCCATAC
>CBILOJ010000252.1:0-2900 GCA_966238525.1 uncultured Methylophilaceae bacterium
TTCAGTCATTGTAGTAGTTATCCGAATTATTCATGGAATACATCTCCCTCCGGATGAGCTACTGCAACTATCGTGCCAAATGTAACAATTTGTAATTAATCAGATAAATGAATTTTAAAACAATAAGTTACATTTTTGCTCTTATTGGATGAAATTGGGTGTGATTGATGAGGTGGTGGTTGTAAACAACCGGGGTGGTTATAGAGGAACCAACTTGGTTGTTGGAAAGCAGACGGACTTCGTATTGATTTTGCGGTAGCGCCGAAGGCAGGTGCGCAAGGGTAGGGTGGGTTAGCGAAGCGTAACCCGCCATATGGGTAAATTATTGAGGAGATGCCTGATCGTTGTGGCGGATAACGCCTTTGGCTCATCCGCCCTACACAAGCTCAAACCCTGGATTCCAGCTTGCGCTGGAATGACGGCAAGGGTGGCGTAGGGTGTGCAAACCGAATTTGTTTGCGCACCGCTTGATGTAGGGCTGTAAACCTTGCGCACCATTGATTACGCGCAGGCAATTTCCGTTAGCGGTGCGCAAGCGGGGCTTGCATACCCTACGGATTGGAATGGCGTGGGGCCGTGACCTGAGAGCATGTCATTTCGACCGGAGGGAAAAATCCAAAGCAAGCCGTAGGGTGGGTTAGCAAAGCGTAACCCACCATTGCGTAGAATTATTAGGAGATGCTTGGTGCTTGGCCTCGTATCAATTCCACCGCACTCTATGAAGCGCCATCACTCACAAAGAACCGGTTAATCGCCTGCAGCTCGGCTTCGTTCAAGAGCCCGGCGGCTTGCTTGATACCGATGATGTCGTTGATGAGGATGTAGCGCGCCTTGCTGAGTTCCAGTTTGCTGGCGTAGAGCTTCATCTGGGCGTCGAGCACGTCGATATTGGTTCGCGTACCGGCGATAAAGCCTTTCTGCGTGCCTTCAAGCGCGATTTCGCCGGCTTCCACGGCTTGGCGGTAGGCCTGTATCGATAGCAGGCCACCGTGAATGCTGTTGAAGAATTTGCGTGTGTCGGCGTTGACATTGCGCGTGCGCATATTGAGCATTTCCTCGGCGGCAGTCATGCGGTCCTGCGCCTGGCGTACGCTGGCACTGGTATAGCCGCCGGCGTAGAGCGGCAGGTTGAGCTGCAGTGCGACGGTGGTGGTATCGAATTGCGATCCTATGGTGTTGTTGCTGTCGTTTTCGCTGTAAGAGCGCACGCCGACGAGGTCGAGCGTAGGGTAATGGCCGGCGCGGCGGCGTTCCACTTCCTGGCGTGCGGCGTCCAGCGACAGGCGTGCGGCGACGATTTCCGGATTGTTGTGCAATGCTTTGTCGAGCCAGGCGTCGAGGCTGTCTTCCTCGGGCATGATGACGGGCATCAGCGTCGGGTCAAGCGCGGCGAGTTCGGTGATGGGTTGCCCGCTGATGTTGGCAAGCGTCTGCCGGAATTCATCGAGCGAATTGCCGGCGTTGATGAGTTCGGCCTGCGCCAGTTTCAGCACGGCCTGCGCTTCATTGATTTCGGTAATCGTGCCTTCGCCATGCTCGTAGCGTTGCCGTGCTTGCTGCAGCTGCTGTTGCACGGCGTCTATCCGGTTTTGCGTGACCGTGACTTTTTCCTGGGCATACAGCGTTTCGAAATAGGCTGAGGCGATGCGCGTCATGAGCACTGTGTTCTCGCGCCGCAGCAAGGCCTCCTTGCTGCCGGCGTTGGCCTGGGCGCTTCGGTAGGCGGCCAGTGACTCCTTGTTAAAAAGCGGCTGGCGGATGCTGAGCGCGTAGTTCTGGATATCGTAGTTGAGGTGGCTGTCGAGGGCACCGAGCGCGGTCTGTGTGGTGCGGTCGGTGGTGCCGCGGCCGACATTGGCCGATACCTGCACCTTGGGCATGAAGAGGGCACGCGTCTTGTTGATCTCCTCGCGTTCGGCGTCGGTATTGGCGATGGCGGCACGATACTGGGCATCGTATTGCAGCGCTTTCCGGTACAGGCTCAGCAAATCCTCGGCTGCCACAGCGGGCGGCGCGGTGAGGAGAGTGACAAGCGACAGGCAAACAAATCCCTGGATAAAACGTGTCATCTGAGCTCGCCTATTCTTCCGTCATCGAAGCGGCGATGCGCTTGACCAGTGGATGCATGAGGTAAGCCAGCAACGTGCGCTCGCCGGTGCGTATGACGATCTGCACCGGCATGCCGGGTTGCATGCGGCGAGGCCCTAATGTTTCCATGCCTGCGGGCGTGACGGTCACGCGCGCCAGGTAGTAGCTGGTGGCGGGCTGGGCGCCATTGGCCGGTTCCACCATAAGGTCGCTGGAGACGGTCTTGACTTCGCCCTCGAGCTGCAATTGCGGTGAATTGGCAAAGGTGGAGAAACGGATATCGGCAATCTGGCCGACGTGGATCTTGTCGATCAGATGCGGCGGAATGCGGGCATCCAGAATCAGCGGCTCGCCGGCAGGCACGATGTCCATGATCTTCTGCCCGGGCTGGATAACAGCGCCCACAGTGTGGAGCTGCAGGCCGACCACCTGGCCCGAGGCGGGCGCGGTGACGGCAATGCGGTTCAGCTCGTCTTCCAGCGGCTTGTATTTTTCGGCGTCGGCCTGCACGCCAAGCCGAACCTGCGCCAGCAGCGTATCGATTTCCTTGCGCTCAGCCTGCTGACGTGCGGTGATGCGCTGGTTGAGTTCGAGAATGGCAGTGCGGCTGTGCAGAATATTGGCCTCGGTACTGGCGACCTGGCCATGGGCCTGCGCCAGCTTCTGTTCCAGCTCGTTCTGCTGGTTGCGCGGCGCATAGCCTTCGCCGACCAACTGGCGAATGCCGGCCAGCTGGTCTTGCAGCAATCCCAACTGGGATTGATAGCTGATCAGCATGCCCTGGTAGCCGTCGATCAATGCCATCTGTCCCT
>CBILOJ010000253.1:0-2896 GCA_966238525.1 uncultured Methylophilaceae bacterium
GCCGGTTTTGCCAGCTTGGGCTTTCGCGATGTGCCGCTGCGCGACCCGAATTTTGGCGATGTCGGTCAAGTGTTCGACCCGTGGGCTTATCTCGGTTATATGGCCGCGCAGACCACAGAAATCGCTCTGCTGACGGCATCCATCATCCTGCCGTTGCGCCACCCGATTCATATCGCCAAGGCCGCCGCCAGCATAGACCAGTTGTCCAATGGCCGCTTGCTGCTGGGCATTGCTACGGGCGATAGATTGGTGGAGTTCCCTGCTTTCAATGTGGATTTTGATTCGCGCGGTGCCATGTTTCGCGAAGAGGTCGAGCTGCTTAAAATTTATTGGTCAGAGCACTTCCCGCAAGTCAGTAGCGGCTTCGGCCATCTGCAGGGTGCCGATGTCATCCCTAAGCCGCTAGCTTCGCATGTGCCCTTGCTCGTCACCGGCCATAGCCAGCAGGATTTGGGCTGGATCGCGCGCAACGCCGACGGCTGGATGAGCTACCCGCGCAGCATAGAGGCCCAAGAGCAGATCGTCCAGCGCTGGCGCGATACGGTAGAAGCCGAATTGCCAGGGCAGTACAAACCATTCACGCAGTCTTATTTTATTGATCTTGCCGATAACCCGAACGAAGCGCCAACGCCTATTCATCTGGGTCACCGACTCGGCAGGAATGCGCTGCTGGTGCATCTGCGCGCGAGCAAGCGTATCGGCGTGGATCACCTGATATTCAATGTCAAATACGGCAAACGTCCGGCCGGTGAGGTGTTGCAGGAGTTGGCTGAATTTGTTTTACCGGAATTTATATGAAGTTGTAGCGCAGGCAACCCCGCCTGCGCTAAAAAATAGGAGCCACCATGAAAGCTGTTGCATTAACCAGGTATTTACCTATCAGCGATCCTGAATCGCTGATAGATGTCGAATTGCCCAGCCCCGTCGCTACCGGTCGCGACCTGCTGGTGCGTGTACATGCCATCGCCGTTAACCCGGTCGATACCAAGGTGCGCAAGCCGAAGGATAAAGTAGAAGCTACGCCCAAAATACTGGGCTGGGATGCCGCTGGTGAAGTCGTCGAAGCCGGGCCAGATTGCACGCTGTTCAAGCCTGGCGACAAAGTGTTTTATGCGGGTGACATCACGCGCTCGGGCTGCAATGCCGAATACCAGCTCATGGATGAGCGCATCGTCGGCCACATGCCACAGAGTTTGAATTACGAGCAAGCAGCAGCTTTGCCACTGACTGCGGTGACTGCCTGGGAGGCACTATTCGACCGGCTAGGCATTGCGCTTGATATAGCGCAAAACCGCAATAAGAGCCTGCTCATCATAGGTGGTGCGGGCGGCGTGGGTTCGATTGCCATCCAACTCGCGAACAAACTGGCCGGATTGACCGTGGTAGCCACAGCATCACGGCCTGAGACCGTGCAGTGGGTGCAGGAATTGGGCGCACAGCACGTTATCAATCATAAGCATGATCTGGTGACGCAAATGCGCGAAATCGGCATTCCCCAACCAGACTATATTTTCTGCTGCAACGATACTGATGGCTATTTTGCTGTCATGGCCGAACTCATCAAGCCGCAAGGCAAGATTTGCTCGATTGTCGAAACCGCACAGCCGGTGGACCTCAATCTGCTCAAGAATAAAAGCGCGACGTTCGCATGGGAGCTGATGTTTACACGCTCCATGTTTCAGACCGCCGACATGACAGAACAGCACCATATCCTGGATCGCATAGGCAAGCTGGTGGATGAGGGTGTGCTGAAGACCACGCTCAATGAAAGCCTATCACCCATCAATGCTGCGAACCTGCGTCAGGCGCACGCTCAGCTCGAAGCAGGTGGCACTATAGGCAAAATCGTGTTGAGCGGCTGGGCTTGATTTCCATACTATTTTTACATTATCAGGAGATAAAAATGTCACTTGTCGTCAGATTCCACCAAACCGGTGGGCCAGAAGTATTACAGATAGCAGATGAACAAGTCGCCGCACCAGGCAAGGGTGAAGTGCAGATCAAAGTACATGCCATCGGACTCAATCGTGCGGAAGTTATGTTTCGCAATGGCCAGTATCTGGAAGCACCGCAACTGCCAGCGAGGCTGGGCTATGAAGCGGCAGGCATAGTCAACGCGGTGGGCGAGGACGTGACTGAGTTCAAAATAGGTGATGCGGTCAGCACAATCCCAGCGTTCTCGCAAAATCAGTATGGTGTGTATGGTGAGTTGGCGAATGTGCCTGCATTTGCCGTGGTCAAACATCCACCATCACTTTCCTGGCCAGAAGCTTCTGCCATCTGGATGCAATATATGACTGCCTACGGCGCACTGGTGGAGTTTGCCGATACCAAAGTTGGCGAATTTGTGTTGATACCGGCGGCATCAAGCAGCGTGGGTGTGGCAGCGATCGAGACTGCCAATCTGCTGGGAGCCGTTCCTATTGCTTTGACGCTTACCAGCAGTAAGCGCGAGGCTTTACTCAAGGCTGGTGCCAAACACGTGATTGCGACAGGAGAGCAGGACTTAGTGGCAGAAGTCAACCGCATTACCAATAACAAGGGCGCTAGGGTTGTGTTTGATCCAGTGGGCGGGCCTACCATCGCCAAGCTGGCAGAAGCCACAGCGCAAAGCGGCATTATTTTTCAGTATGGCGCACTCAGTACCGAGTCTACGCCATTGCCGCTGTTCCCCGTGCTTGCAAAGCAATTAACCATACGCGGGTATACCCTATTTGAAATCAGCACTCATCCTGAACGCATGGCACGCGCCAAAGCCTTCATTTTGCAAGGGTTGACTGAAGGCAAGCTGAAACCGCTGGTTGCCAAAACCTTTCCGCTAGCGCAGATTGTCGAAGCACACCGCTATATGGAATCCAATCAGCATATTGGGAAGATTGTGGTGACTGTTTAGCCC
>CBILOJ010000254.1:0-2842 GCA_966238525.1 uncultured Methylophilaceae bacterium
TCGGCACCGGCGGCACCTTCGGCGCGCTTCTTGTTGGCGCCACACTTGCCCGTACCACATTTGCCGTCCTTGGCCTTGTCGGCTTCGGCCACCATATAGCCGGAAGACAGCGACTTCAGGGCGAACGGATTTTCAGCGGCATTGACGGTCGTGGCTGCGATGGAGGCGACGAAGGCGCTGCCGATCATAACAGCCATGCTTTTCTTGGTTGCGTTCATGTAATGCTCCTTAGATGACGTGATTTAGTTATTTACCAGCGGTTACTGCCTATCGTTATACGCATCGGATTTGAGGCCGGATTCAAGCGCCATGGCAATACGGCGGCTGGCCTCGACCGGCAGCTGCACCGACTCGTCCTGCTCCATCTGCCGCGTCAATCCGTGGATGGCCGCGCTGACCTGCGCCAATTGACGCGTAAAGCGCCGGCAGAATTTGCAGATCATCAAATGAAAACCCAGCGCCAGCCGTTCCCGCACCGATATCGGACGGTCCAGGGACTGCGAGACCAAACGGCTCGCATCCTTGCAGCTCAACATGTATTGCTTAAGTTTCATATGCCTGACCAATGCAGTTCGATACATTTCCTCAATCCCATGCGGGCGCGATACAGCATTACCCAGGCATTGGTCGCGCTGATGCCGAGTTCCTTACAAATCTCCTCGTTGGCGCTTTCATGCACCTCGCGCAGCAGGAAAATCGCGGCCAGCTTTTTCGGCAAGCGGTCCATGCAATTCTGCAGCACCACCAGGAACTGCTTTTGTTCAAGCGCGTCATCGGGCATCGCCCAGGCTTGCGGCTTGTCACCCCATTGCCGGTTGTCGCTGGCGAAGAAATCCTCCATGCCGGGCTCATCCGGCAAGTCTTCCGCCATGTCGCCCAGCGGTTGCTCACGCACCTGGCGCCGTATGAGATCGATGATTTTGTGTTTGAGAATACCGACGAGCCAGGTGCGCGGCGCCGATTTTCCGGCATAAGTAGGGCTTTGCATTGCCGCCAGCAGTGTTTCCTGCACGACATCCTCGGCCTGATGCGAATCGCGCAATCGTGCCAGCGCGAAACGGTAAAGATAGTCGCCGTGCTCGGCCAGCCAATCGTGGGAAGTGTCTTTGGGCATGGCGCTATTCAAGCACGAAACCAGCCACCTGCACAGCTTGCCTCAGGCTGGTCCGGCTTTCTGTCGCATGCACTGCAGATAGGCCTCGGCATCGGGCGGTTGGCGATCGCGCTGGGCGCGCCACATCGTTTCAGCCAGGCAATCCATGAGGTCATGCTGTGCCGACATCGCCTCGCCATGCTTGCGCTGCAATGCGTCGTAGGCCGCAACAATGCCGGGCGGCTGGTCGATGGCAAGCTGCTCGAGAATGGAAAGGTGCAGGCTCATATGCAGGAAGGGATTGGTCTCGCCCATTTCCGGAAAATATTCCTGCTCGCGGTAGCGTTCCGGCGCATCGAGCACGGCCTGGTATTCGGGATGCATGTGGATGACTTGGAGCGCGAGCTTTTCCAGGTCGCTGAGCGGCTGCTGCGACTTGAACTTGGCCCAGCTGTCGAAGAAGAATTGCCGCACCTGGTCGCGGCTCGGGTTGAATAAAGCCATGAGATCAGACGTCGCCAAATAGGCCCAGCACGGCGGAGTACTGCAGCAGTTCGCTGCCATTGCCGCGCGGCGCGATTTCACCGTTGCCATAAAAACCGATCAGCGGCATGCCGGGGAATTTCTGCTTGAGCAACAGCAGGTCACGGTCCACACCGCCATACAAATACGGGCCGCGACCGAGGCAGGAAAACAGCAGGCCGAATTGCGGCTGCACCGGCAACTCGGCTTCCAGGGTAGTGGCCATACGCTCCAGTCCATCGATGGCGGCATCGGCGTCGCGCACAGCCCAGCATAGCCAGGAGCCGGGGTTGATTGGCCTGGCAACCGTCACCGAGCCGCTATGTTCATCATGGCCGACCAACGCGGTCAAGCCGTAATCGCCACGGTCAATCGCTTGCGCAGTTTCCGCATATACCGCCATGAGCCGGTGCTGCGGCGGCTCCGGCTGTTCGCCGGCGCAAGCCAGCTGCAGCGCCGGCAATGCCGGCATCTCGTCGAGCCGATAAAGGTCGTAACCTTGCGCCTGCGTAACGCGGCGCGGCACATCGAGCAAGCGCAAACCGTGCGTAGCGGCTGCCTGTCCGTGCACACCGCTGAGCCGTGCTTCGCAATGACCATTGGCAACGCCCCGGCCATGCTGCCATACCGAGAACGGCCCCTGGCCCATGGCATCGCCCGATACGCCGCCGAAACGTCGCGCCGGCGTCGCCATCCAGCGGATATCGATGGCATTGGGTGCCGTCAGCGCCAGCAGCAGCTCGCCGCTGGCGTTGCCGCAAACGGACTGCAGACCCGCACCATCAGCGAACACCATGGCGGCCGCGGCAGGCGCATCGACCACCCAATCCTGCTCGGTGAAGATGCCGGGCGCCGAGCAGCCCATGATCTGCGTACAGCTCGCGGCGCGGGCGGCCGACTGCAAAGCCGGCTGTGGCGCCCGTGCGAATTCCGCCGTCAGGAACAGCAGCACGCTGGTGGGAAGATCAATACCCGCCGCCGTCATGGCTAAGTTGACTGCCTGTGCCGCCAGGCCGGCCTGAGCTTCCGTGCCGATGGCAAGACCGGTACCCACCCTCATGCCGGCAATTCCACGGTTTTGGCTTTGTACTCGCAGAGGTCGTTGATCACGCACTGGCCGCACTTGGGCACGCGCGCGACGCAGACGTAGCGCCCATGCAGAATCAGCAGGTGATGCGCATCATGCAGATAGGCGGGCGGCACCGCTTTCATGAGCTTGAGTTCGAC
>CBILOJ010000255.1:0-2841 GCA_966238525.1 uncultured Methylophilaceae bacterium
TGGTGCCTCCGCTGGTATTTGCCGGAAATTCCTTGCATCATTTTGCCGGATTCCGCTTCGCGATATTTTCCAAGGCCGGTGGTCGCGCGCCTGAATTGGATCAACCGGGCGTTCTGGCTTGGCTGGGTCGTTTCATCGGTCGCATTCATGCCATCGGCGCGCTGACCGGATTTCAGCATCGCCCTCATATCGATATCGCCAGTTTCGGCGCAGAGCCCAGCAATTACCTACTGGATAACAGCTTCATTCCTATGGAGTTGGAGGTATCCTATCGCAGCACTGTCGCACAGGCGCTCGAGGGTATCCAGCGCTGCTTCGATCGGGCCGGTCAGGTCACAACATTGCGCTTGCATGGAGATTGCCATATCGGAAACGTGTTGTGGACCGAGCAGGGACCGCATTTCGTCGATTTTGACGACAGTCGCATGGGACCGGCCATCCAGGATTTATGGATGCTGCTATCGGGCTCGCGAGAAGAAATGGCGCGGCAGCTTGACGAACTGCTGACAGGCTATCGCTGTTTTCATGATTTCAACAATGCCGAGCTCTATCTGATCGAGGCGCTGCGGACACTACGTCTGATTCACTATTCAGCATGGCTGGCAAGGCGCTGGGTTGACCCCGCATTTCCTGCAGCTTTTCCCTGGTTCAACACCCAACGCTATTGGCAGGACTGCATCCTGGAATTGCGCGAACAGATTGCGCTCATGGATGAGCCGCCGCCGCTTTGCGATTGACCGTTTATGCAGCGCATTGCTTGCGGCTGCTCAGTCGACCAGGTCGGCTTTTTTCTGCGTATCGTAGATTTCCTTGAACTCTATCTGAACCAGCATGCGGCCTGACGCGGCATGCTGTTGCACACGATGAAAGCTTAAATCCCCGTAACCGAAATAAAGTCCGGCTTCGTCTGGATAATCAGCCAACGCTTGGCGCAATTCTCCAACAGTGATCATATGGGGTGCCATGTCGATCTCTTTTCAGGTTGTGAATCTATTCCTTCAGTCTAGCATTGACCCATGAGGCTCCGCCGTAGCTTTTCTGCTTCGCTAAGCATTGATTTATGTGTGCTGACAGACCGATTCATCGCGGCAGGCCTTCTAATGTGGAAGCTTGATGATTTAAAAACAGAAGGAATCGACATGGATAAGAATGAAGTAGTTTCTACGTTGAACGACCTGATCGAAACCTGCAAGGACGGTGAGCAAGGCTTCAGAACCTGTGCAGAAAATGTCGAAAGCCCGCAGGTGAGATCCAAGCTGAGCCAGCATGCACAGGAATGCGCCACGGGTGCGCAAGAGCTGCAAGGCATCGTGCGTTCGCTTGGCGGCGATGTCGAAACTTCGTCCAGCGTAAGCGGTGCCATGCATCGCGGCTGGATCGATATCAAGTCTGCGGTCACCGGCAAGGATGAAACCGCAGTACTCAACGAGTGCGAGCGGGGCGAAGATATCGCAGTCGCCAGCTATCGTAGTGCGCTGGACAAGGAATTGCCATCGGATATTCGTACCGTGGTCGAACGCCAGTTTCATGGCGTAATGCGTAATCACGACCAAGTAAAGCAGATGCGAAATAGCGCACGCGCATCTTCCTAACGCACTGGCTCCATTCAGGCCAGGCTATCTCCTGGTGCCGGGCCTGCTGATCGCCTCAAAGCTACATCAGCCGTTGTATCCATACGGCAATTCGTCATCGTTTTCCTGCATGGCATCTTCGATCTCCGAATCGCGTTCGTTGACGATCTCTTCATTGAGCCGATAAGCCTTGGCGGCGCGTCGCTGCTCCGGGGTCAAATCTCCCAGCACTTCATCCCATTTTCCGTCTTCGAGATTGCTCACTTCCTCGGCCTTGTCGAGGTGCATTACAGCCTCATCCGAATCAAGATCGATGTCGGCCATGTACTGCAGGGCTTCGTCATACAAACTCGCTTGCATTGTATTGTCTTCGGAAACAATTACCAGATAGCCTGCCATAAGCTTCTACCTCCTTACCAGATACTTGGATTTATGTTTGGGACGATGATCGAAAGTCTCCGTTCTCAAGCCGGACATGACCGCTAGCGCAGGTCGCTCGTGCCCGGCCCGTCGATGCTGACATCGTAAACTCGCCGGTCTTCCTCGCTCAGATCATCCTTGCCAACGGCAGGCTCCTCATCGCTGTCAGAAAGCGGTTCGTCCATGTCGGCCAGATCGGTATTGCGGTTCTCCACGCTACGGTCGAACACCGGCACGTCGTCGCCCAGCTTGGCGCGGCCCTGCAAATCGTCCAAGGCGCGGCTATTGCTGTTAGGCGGTGCATCCTGCAGATCGGCAGTCCCCGGTTCGCGCGGCAGGTCGCCTCGGCCTGCATAATCATCGCCTTCCAGCCCCACAGCATCCGAGCCGCGGTCAGCATCGGTCTGTTCAGGTCTGCTGTCGGTGTTGGCAGCTTCTTCAGGTGAAAGCGCTTCTTCCGTTGGCTTGTCCTGGCGCCTAGGGTCCGTGGATGGCATATCGAGATAATCTTTGCCATGGCTGGATTGATGGGCTTGTGTCGCCATGATGAATCTCCTGTTGAGCTTTGCTACAAAGCGTTTGCTGAAAATTCCTTTCTACGGATTTGCCGCCCGAAGTTCTGTACGCTAACCGGTATTGGAGGGGAGGTGGGTGTTGTGGAGGATTGGGAATTCGTACGAGAGACGGCAGCGTCGCCGCGCTCGATGAGAGCTTTTGCTAGAACAATCTCTTATCAAATTTACCCGCGCGGATTGTTGACCAAACGGCGCCCAGCCATTATTATTGCGCCTTCGTCGATTCCCCGATAGCTCAGTCGGTAGAGCAACGGACTGTTAATCCGTGTGTCCCT
>CBILOJ010000256.1:0-2818 GCA_966238525.1 uncultured Methylophilaceae bacterium
TCGATCTCATCGTGCTGGCACGCTACATGCAGATCCTGTCGCCGGACTTCGTCAAGCGCTATCCGGAACGCATCATCAACATCCATCATTCCTTCCTGCCGGCCTTCATCGGCGCCCGGCCCTACCATCGCGCCTTCGAGCGCGGCGTGAAGCTGATCGGTGCCACCAGCCACTATGTGACGGAAGTACTGGACGAAGGTCCGATCATCGAGCAGGACATCACGCGCATTTCGCATCGCGACGAGGTGGAAGACCTGATCCAGAAAGGCCGCGACCTCGAACGCATCGTGCTGTCGCGCGCGGTGCGTTGGCACATCGAAAGTCGCATCCTGGTGTATGCCAACAAAACGGTGGTATTCAATTAAATCGGTTTACTGCAGCAAACGGAATCCCACAATTGTCATTCCATTCCACGAAACCCGCTTCGGGCAGTGAGTCTTTCCCCTCACGGTTGTCATTCCGAACGCAGTGAGGAATCTGTTCTCTCTGATTAAAATTCCAGATTCCTCGTTACACTCGGAATGACAATCCTTAGTTCAGCTCAGGATTTTTTCCAGCGCGAATAGCTGCGCGATCGTTTCGCGCTGGCGAATCAAATGGCAGCTCTCGCCGTCGACCATGACTTCGGCCGCCCGCGGGCGCGTGTTGTAGTTCGAGCTCATGCTCATGCCATAGGCACCGGCGGAATGTATGGCAAGCAGATCGCCCTGGCGTAGCGCCAGCTTGCGGTCGTGGCCGAGGAAGTCGCCGCTTTCGCAGACCGGACCCACTACTTCGTAGGTCTGGGATGCGGCATCGCTCATGCGCACGGTTTCGATATCGTGATAGGCGTCATAGAGCGCCGGCCGCATGAGGTCGTTCATGGCGGCGTCGACGATGGCGAAATTCTTGGCCTCGGTCAGCTTGAGGTATTCCACGCGCGTCAGCAACAGACCGGCATTGCCGACCAGGGCCCGACCCGGCTCGAAAATCAGCTTGACCTTTCGATCAGCAAGCTTGGACAGGATGGCCTCTGCGTAAGCGGCGAATTCAGGCGGCGTTTCGTCGGCATAGCAGATGCCGATACCACCGCCGACATCGATATGGCGGATGGTGATGCCGGCCTCTTGCAGCCGATCGACCAGCGCCAGCACGCGATCGAGCGCGTCGAGGAACGGCGACAGCTCGGTAAGCTGTGAGCCGATGTGGCAATCCACACCGTGCACTTCGACATGGGGCAGGGCGGCGGCGCGCTGATAGAGCGCCAGCGCATCCTCGTAGGCGACGCCGAACTTGCTGTTCTTGAGCCCGGTGGAAATATAAGGATGGGTCCTGGCGTCGACATCCGGGTTCACTCGCAGCGACACCGGCGCGGTCTTGCCCATCTCGCCGGCGACGGCATTAAGCCGCTCGAGTTCGGCGTCGGACTCGACGTTGAAGCAGAGGATGCCGGCTTCCAGCGCTGCACGCATCTCGGCCTCGGTCTTGCCAACGCCGGAAAACACCACCTTGCCGGCGTCGCCCCCCGCGGCCAGCACACGGGCCAGCTCGCCGCCAGACACGATGTCGAAGCCCGCACCCATGCGCGCGAAGAGATTGAGAATCGCCAGGCTGGGATTGGCCTTGACGGCAAAACAGACGAGATGGTCGGTGCCGGCGAAGCCTGTGCGGAAACGCTCGAACGTGCTGGTGAGCGCCTGCTTCGAATAAACGTAGCAAGGAGTGCCGAATTCGGCCGCGATCTGCGACAAGGCGACGCCTTCAGCGTACAGCTCGCCGTTCTTGGATTGAAATGGATTCACGCGTCGGGGTTCAAGGTGATTGATGTCAGGATCAGTTGGATTCCTGCGGGTATTGCTGCTCCGGAATATACAGCGGGCCCTTGGTGCCGCATGCGGTCAGTGTCAGGCAAATCAGGATACCCAGAAAAACATTGCGCATCGTCACGTTCCAACTTTTTTGCTAGGCTTGGATTTTAACATCAAAGCCTGCAGCATGCTTTGCTTACGGGTGCTGCCGTCCGCCAACCGGAATCGACCGGTCGTCGGTTTCCGCTGGCCGTCGCCTGGCGCCCGATGCATCATGCAATCAAACGGAGACTCGATAAATGCGTCCTTGCCATCTGACCGAAAGCCGCGGCTTTACCCTGATCGAGCTGATGATCACTGTTGCCATCATTGCCATCCTGGCGGCTGTGGCAGTACCGAGCTATCAGGATTACGTTCGTCGCGGCAAAATTACAGAAGCAACTTCCATGCTGGCTGAACTGCGAATCAAAATGGAACAGTATTATCAGGACAACCAGACTTATGTCGGCGGAAGCTGCGCACCCTCCGCAGGTAGCTCCAAATATTTCACTTTCGCTTGCTCTGCTGGCCCAAGTGCTAGCGCATATACCATCAAAGCGTCAGGAAACGCGGCACAAGGCATGAGCGGCTATTCCTACACGATAGACGAGAATAACGCCAAGACCTCTACAGTGCCCGGCGGCACCGGTGCTACATGCTGGATCACGAAACAAGGCGAGTCGTGCTAGACCTGCAGAATAACCAACGGCAGCAAGGCTTTACCTTGATCGAGCTCATGATTGCCATCACGCTGCTTGGCATATTGCTCAGTATCGCATTGCCCAGCTACCGAAGCTTCATACAGAACTCTCGCATTCGCAATGCGGCAGAATCCATTTCAAATGGCCTGCAGGTGGCTCGTGCGGAAGCCGTCAAACGTAATGCGCCGGTCCAGTTCAAACTGCAGGTGGATTCGAGCTGGAGCGTGGGTTGCACCGATGTTACCGCGGAATGTCCGGAAATCATTCAAAGCCGATCTTCGGCCGAAGGCT
>CBILOJ010000257.1:0-2740 GCA_966238525.1 uncultured Methylophilaceae bacterium
GGCAGGACTTCATTGACTACACCACTCATTTCGATCAATTCTTCTTTAGCCAAAAATATTTCTCCAGTCGATAGTTTAAATGCCATGCAGCTGCAGGCTCATGGCCAAGTGCCCGCGTAAACGCGGGAACAGCAAAGTGAGGAAATGCGCAGAATGGCAGGCCGCGGGCAATGGCCGGCGGCCGGATAAGCGCAGTAACGATGGGACCTGTCTTTGCTTGAGCAGATTTTCTGCTATCTATACTACCATGGCTTGTCAAGCCCCCGCCGGATGAGCTGGCGCTCGGATATCGCGGCTGCAAATGCGGTTTATCCAGTGGCGCCGCTGCCTTTCCTGCTATGCCAGGCGCTAGCCTGCCCAGTTGACGACTACCTGGGCGGCGGCGGCAATGATGTCGCTGCGCGCTGCGGCGTCCTGAATGTCGTGCGTGGTATAGATCGCGAGTACGATGGGCGCGTGCTGCGGCGACCAGAGGACGCCGATGTCGTTGGCTGAACCATAAGCGCCGGTACCGGTCTTGTCGCCGACTTGCCAGTCCTTGGGCACGCCCGCCCGAATCCTCGCATCGCCGGTGGTATTGCCGCGCAGCCAATCCTGCAGTTGCGTACGGCCGGACGGTTCCAGCACGTCGCCGAGCGTTAGCCGTTGCAGACTGCGGCCCATGGCGGCAGGCGTCGTCGTGTCACGCGGATCGCCGGGGATGGCGCTATTCAGCTCGGTTTCCCAGCGGTCGAGGCGGAAGTCGTTATCGCCGCTGGCCCGCGCAAACGCAGTGACGGCAGCCGGTCCGCCCAGTAGCTTGATCAGTAAATTGGCCGCCGTATTGTCGCTGTATTGCACGGCCGCGGCGCACAGCTCGGCGACGGTCATGCCGCTGGCCAGGTGTTTTTCCGTGCGCGGCGAATAGGTGACGAGATCGCTGCGGTTGTAATGAATGCGCTGCTGCAGCAATCCCGCATTCCTGCCGCTATGATCGAGAATGGCGGCCGCCAGCATCATCTTGAATGTGCTGCACAGCGGAAAGCGTTCGTCGGCGCGATGGCCGAGCTGCGTACCGTTGGCCGTATCCAATGCGAACAGGCCCAGGCGGCCGTTCAATTCACGCTCGATCAAGGTTAGCCGAGCCTGTGCCGCTTCGGTATCTCGCGCGGTATTGGACGATTCGGCAGCCCAGGCACGGCCGGCGGCCACAAGCGGCAGGGCGGCAACGGTCAGCAGGAAGGCGCGGCGATTGGCGGAATGATTCATCGGTGCAATCTCATCGGATGGGTGTAAAAATTGGCGGCCTGTCTGCTTGCGGTTATCCAGGCAGGGCCGTGAACCAAGCTTGAATATTTCAGCCTGAACTATACCTCAAGCGACCGGCAGGGCAGACGAGGTGCCCGGCATTATGCTGCCGTACGCACGACAAAAGGCGGCAAAAACTGCTAGCTTGCGTTTTTGCCTGCGTGCGGCAGCCGCGTGAAAGCCATCGACATCAAGACATGACGCCCATCCATCCATTGAGATTTTTCATTGCGGCAGGGCTGGCGCTGCTGGCGCTCTGCATGCCCGAATCCGCCGCGGCGGATGTCACCGCTACCACCTATCAGCAACGCATCGATCTCGGCGGTATCTGGGGTTTCGCGCCGGTCAAGGGCAAACCGGTCGACCCCAAAGCCGGGCCGGTGCCGGTTGCGGGCTGGGATACGATCAATGTACCGGGCAACTGGTACCGCCAGGGCAAGGACATCAGCGGGCAGGCGTGGTATCGCAAGCGCTTCGACTTGAAGGACGGAGATGCCGGGCGCCAGGTGCGGCTCTATTTCGAGGGTGTGGATTATGCGGCTGACGTCTGGCTCAACGGTCGTTACGTCGGGCGCCACGTCGGCTATTTCCAGCCCTTCGATTTCGATGTCTCGAAACAGGCACGTGCCGGCACCAACGAATTGCTGGTGCTGGTGGATAGCCCACTGGAGCGGCCGCAGGACTGGTCGCTTGACAAGCGTTTGATCAAGGGTGTGCTCAACCATCACGATACGCGGCCCGGCGGCGCCTGGTCGGCGCGCGGTCAGGAGATGAATACCGGTGGCATCTGGGCGCCGGTGCATGTGGAAATCACCCAGGGCCTGGCGCTGCGCAACGTCGAAGTGGTGCCGCAGAAGCGTGACGGCAACAACTGGAACGTGCATGCCGTGGCTGCGCTCGCCAGCCGGTTGCCGACCGGCAGCGAAGTAACGGCGGAGATCGAGATCGTGCCGGAGAATTTCAGCGGCGACGCCTACAAGTTCACGGTGCGAAGTGTACTCAACAGCGGCGATACCCGGCTCGCGATTGACCACCCGGTCGCCAATCCTGAGCTGTGGTGGCCGGTCGGGCACGGCAAGCCCAATCTCTATCGATTGCGCATGCTGGTCAGGCATGGCGGCCAGGTCCTGGCGGCGCGCGAAACAGTGTTCGGTTTCCGCGAGATCGCGGTCAAGGATGCGGCCGACCTGCAGTGGCTGGTGAACGGACGACGCTTGTTCATACGCGGTACCAATTACATTTCCAGCCAGTGGCTGTCAGAAATGACGCCGGCGCGCTACGGCAACGATATCGCGCTCATGCAGCAGGCCAACGTCAATGCCATCCGCGTGCATGCGCACGTCGAAGCGCAGGCGTTCTACGACATCTGCGATCGCGAGGGCATGCTGGTGATGCAGGATTTTCCGTTGCAATGGGGTTACACCGACGACGAGGCGTTTGTCACCGATGCGCG
>CBILOJ010000258.1:0-2740 GCA_966238525.1 uncultured Methylophilaceae bacterium
CTGTGCCTGCTGCTGGCCGGCTGCGGGCGGGAGCCGCTGTACCAGTCGCAGGGCTACGTCTTCGGCACGCTGGTCGAGGTCAGTATCTACGGCGAGCCCGAAGCGCGTGCCCGTGCGCTGGCCGATCACGTACTGCAGGATTTCCAGGGCCTGCATAATCGCATGCACGCCTGGCGGCCCGGCAGCGAACTCTACCACCTCAATGCAGCGTTCGCCGCCGGCCGCAGCGAAAAGGTCAGCGACGAACTGGTACAACTGATCGACGGCGCTAAGAAGTTGTCGGTACAGTCCGGCGGCCTGTTCAATCCCGCCATCGGTAACCTGATTCGGCAATGGGGCTTCCAGCGCGACGAATTCACGCCGGTGAAGATAGACGATGCGGCGATTGCCGTCTTGGTCGCGTCGGACCCGAAAATGGGGGACATCGTCATCGACAACGGCCGTGCCAGTAGTCGCAACCCGGCCGCCAGGCTGGATTTTGGCGGCTACGCCAAAGGTTACGCGCTCGACCGTGCGGCGCTTTACTTGCGCACGCAAGGCGTGAAAAATGCGCTGGTCAATATCGGCGGCAACATTATTGCACTGGGTCGCCATGGCGACCGCTCATGGCGCGTAGGCATACAACACCCACGTGCGCCCGGTCCGATTGCCACGCTTGATTTGCCCGATGGCTGGGCCATCGGCACCTCCGGCGATTACCAGCGCTATTTCCTGCTCGACGGCAAGCGCTATTGCCACATTATCGATCCGCGCACGGGCTATCCGGCGCAAGGCACGCGTTCGGTAACGGTGCTGGTGCCGCCGCGGCCGCAAGCCGGCATCCTGTCGGACGCCACCTCCAAGCCGGTGTTTATTGCGGCCCCGCAAAATCGACTGGCAACAGCGCAAGCCATGGGTATCGCCGACTTCATGCTGATCGATGGCCAGGGACAGATTTTCGCCAGCGCTGATATGGCCCCCCGCCTGCATTGGGAAATTGCGGATGTCTCGCCGCAGATTCTTTACTGATATCAAGCTGTTAGCTGGCGACTGGTTCATCATTGTCGCCGGCCTGATGCTGGTGGTCGTGTTATTCGTTACCTTGTGGCAAGGCGGTCATGCTGCAAAATTGCGCATCCGCCAGGGCGACCGGATATATGCCACGCTGAGCCTGGCGCAGCAGCGCACGCTGGAGATCAAGGGGCCGCTCGGTTATTCGCGTGTGGTTGTCGACAATGGCCGCGTGCGCTTCGAGCAATCGCCGTGTACCAACCAATATTGCGTGCATCAGGGCTGGCTGAGCCACGCCGGCCAAGTGGCAATCTGTCTGCCCAACCAGGTCAGCCTGGAATTGCTCGGCGGCAAAAAAGCCTATGATTCGCTCAATTATTAGAGGCGAGGCATGACTGAACGTATCCGCATCGAAACCACGGCCGACGATCACCGCATCGCGCAGTTGGCCGCGCTCGCGATCGGGCTGCACATGATCGAGGCCGTGGTGCCCTCGCCGCTGCCCGGCATCAAGCCCGGCATCGCCAACATCGTCACGCTCTATGTGCTCTACCGCTTTGATTTCGCCACCGCCGCCTGGGTCAGCCTGTTGCGCGTGTTTGCCGCCAGCATGCTGCTCGGACATTTCCTCTCGCCCACCTTTGTATTGAGCCTGAGCGGTGCCCTGGCCAGCCTCGCCGTGCTTTATGCCGCTTGCCGTTTACCTCGGACATGCTTTGGGCCCGTCAGCCTCAGCGTGCTGGCAGCTTTCGCGCATATTGCCGGCCAATTGCTAGTAGTGCGGTTATGGTTGATTCCGCATGCCGGCGTCGCCTATCTGGTGCCGGTGTTCGCCGCGGCAGCGCTGTTTTTCGGTGTGGTCAACGGCTTGGTGGCGCAGCGATTGTTGAAACAGTCATCCAACATGGCCTCGCCTTAATAAAAAACAGGCGCCGAAGCGCCTGTCAGTAGCGATCACTCGGAGTTGTTATTTGGTTAGCTCACGCCAGCCGGTACGCTTCGCGCCGCTGACGGAGGGATTGGTATGCACGCCAAAGGTATCTTGCGTACCGTCGCCGGTGGTGGCTACGCCCTTGAGCTGGCCGTTAGGCAGGCGGAATACCACGATGCCGACCACCAGCCCCGAGGTTTGCTTGTTGCCAAGGATGGAAGTGGCACCGACCACGTTGAGCCCAGTGGCGAAGTCGAACTGGTAGATCCAGCTGGTACCACCCGGCGAGCAGGTGTTGCCGATTGGTGTGCTGGTGGCGACCAGCAGGGTGCCGAGCACGAGTTGCGGGTCGATGTTCACGCGCTCCTTGCTCTCGGGGAGATCGGCATACCAGCCGCCATTGGCCCAATCGACCGCGTCGCCACTGACGCTGGCGGTGACGCCGCTTTGCGCGATCGTTCGCGGGGTTAGCGAGCGGCCGTCCACCGTGGTGCCGCTATCGCGGATGGCATAGATGGACTGGATCGCCGTGTTGCTGATGTCGCTGGCGCCGAGATATTTGCCGGTGCCGACGTAGACGATGCGATCGCTGATGCCTTTTATCTTGCCCAATTCCGGTTTGGTGGTGACAGGCTGGGCAATGCCGCCGATGGCCAGCGTGGCTAATTTGGAAACAGCCACGGTGGCCGTTTGCAGATTGAAGCGCCAGACATTGCCCAACAGATCGCCACCATAGACATAAGAAGCAGTGGCATCGATATTACCGTTGTCGGCCCAGGCGCTGATCCATATCACGGGGACGATGAACCTGCTGCCGAT
>CBILOJ010000259.1:0-2710 GCA_966238525.1 uncultured Methylophilaceae bacterium
AGATCGAAAAAGCGCTTCAGCAGGCTGTCATGTTCGCTGCTCGCGCCAGGCCGGTGTATAGGCAGGGCTGCCGGTTTGCGTCGCTTGAACAGCAGGTAGAAGACGCAAGCGGTTACGGTAATGAACAGCAGGTCGATCAGGGTGTGAGCGACGGGGTTGGCATCCAGGCCCGCCAGCAAGCGGTCGTTGACGATGAGCCAGATAACGCCGCATGCGACGTAAGCCAGCGCGAAAATGATCGGCAGGCGGGACTGGAAGACGGCATTTATCTTGTTCTTAGGAGGCATAGAGGGGTACTCGGCCTTTTGCTCCGATTATGCGGAGGTTTGGTCGATTGCACAATTGCATCATGCCCCCTGGTCAGCTTGCAGGACACCCAGCTATTACGGCGGCAGCCGGCATTAATTGAGCCAGGAGGCTATTTGTTGCCGGCGCCGTTTGCAGGCTTCTGCGTTATTCCACGCCCTGGCTTGCCAGGTAGTCTTCGTAGTTGCCGCTGTAATCGATAATGCCGTCGGGCCGGACTTCGAGGATGCGTGTGGCAATCGAGCTCACGAACTCGCGGTCATGGCTGACGAAAAGCAGCGTGCCCTTGTAGAGGTCGAGTGCCGTGTTGAGCGCTTCGATCGATTCCATGTCCATGTGGTTGGTCGGTTCGTCCATCAGCAGCACGTTGGTGCGGCCCAGCATCAGCTTGCCGTACAGCATGCGGCCTTTCTCGCCACCCGATAGCACCTTGACCGATTTCTTGGTGTCCTCTCCTGAGAACAGCAACCGTCCCAGCATGCTGCGTACGGCCTGGTCGTCGTCGCCTGCCTGCGTGTACTGGGTCATCCATTCAAACAGGTTTTCGCCTTGATCGAATTCGTACTCGTGGTCTTGCGCAAAGTAGCCGATCCTGGCCTTTTCCGCCCATTTCACAGTGCCATGATCGGGCTTGAGGTCGCCGGCGATGCAGCGCAGCAGCGTGGTTTTACCCACGCCGTTTTCACCGATGATGGCGACTTTCTCGCCGGCTTCTATCATCAGATTGACATTGTTGAACAGCGGCTTGTCGAAGCCGTGGCTGAGCTTCTCGATCTGGACCGCCTGACGGTGCAGTTTTTCCTTGTCGTCGAACTCGAAGCGGATGAACGGGTATTGGCGGCTGGAAGGCTTGAATTCCTCGATCTTGATCTTGTCGATCATTTTCAAGCGGCTGGTGGCCTGCTTGGCCTTGGACTTGTTGGCTGAGAAGCGGCGCACGAAGTCCTGCAGCTCGGCCACTTTTTCCTTGGCACGGGCATTGTCCTTGGAGGCCTGGGCACGTGCCGCCGTGGAGGCTTCCATGTAATCGTCGTAATTGCCCGGATAGACCTTAAGCGTCTGGTAGTCCATGTCGCAGGTATGGGTGCAGACCTGGTTCAGGAAGTGCCGGTCGTGCGAGATGATGATCATGGTGCTGTTGCGGGTGTTCAGCACGTCCTCGAGCCAGCGGATGGTGTTGATGTCGAGGTTGTTGGTCGGCTCGTCGAGCAGCAGGATGTCCGGATTGGCGAACAGCGCCTGTGCCAGCAGCACGCGCAGTTTCCAGCCCGGCGCTACGGCACTCATGGGGCCGGTGTGCTGCTCGATCGGGATGCCGACGCCCAGCAGCAGTTCGCCGGCGCGCGCCTCGGCCGTATAGCCGTCGTATTCGGCGTAGACGGTTTCCAGCTCGGCGGCGCGCATGTAATCGTCCTCGGTCGCCTCCGGATTCATGTAGATGGCGTTTTTTTCCTCGTTGGCCTTCCACATTTCCTCGTGGCCCATCATCACCACGTCGATCACGCGCTGGTCTTCATAAGCGAACTGGTCCTGCTTGAGGAAGGCCATGCGTTCGTTGGCATCGAGCGCGACATTGCCTGATGAGGGTTCGAGTGCGCCGGCCAGGATTTTCATGAAAGTGGATTTGCCGCAACCGTTGGCGCCGATCAGGCCATAGCGGTTGCTGTCGCCGAATTTGACCGAGACATTTTCGAATAGCGGCTTGGCGCCGAACTGCATGGTGATGTTGTTGCTGATGAGCAAGGTGTAATTCCTAAAGTTTCAATATGACTGCAGTTTCAAATATGACTGCGAATTAAAGGGAACAGCCTCTTTCTCGTCATTCCGGCGAAAGCCGGAATCCAGGTAGAGAGGCGTCGTTACCGGATTCCGGGTCAGGCCCGGAATGACGGTAGCTAGGCGTAACGGATTTCAGTAATTTCCAGCTCCAGGTCGCCGGCCGGACGCTGCCAGTTCACGCTGTCGCCAATTTTGTGGCCGAGCAGGGCGCGCGCCAGCGGCGACACCCAACTGACCTTGTTCTGCGCAATGTCGGCCTCGTCCTCGCCGACAATGCGGAATTCGTGTCTATCGCCGTTCTCGTCCTCGACCGTGACACAAGCACCGAACAGCACGTTGTCACCGTCCTGCTTGGCCGGATCGACCAATATTGCGCTTTCGAGCCGCGCCTGGAAGTAGCGCAGGTCGCGTTCGACCACGGCTAGCTTCTGGTTGACCACCGGATCTTCCTTGCGCGGCGCCAACTGCTGCCGCGCCTCCTCGAGTTCGGCCGCTTGCTGCTGCAGTTGGCGCAGACCGAGCGGCGTCACGTAATTCGGATGTGGGCTTAGCGGCCGCTCGGGCAGGTCGGTGCCGGCGTGCTCGAGATCATCTTCCTTGACGAAGCCGCGGCTCAATTCCTCAT
>CBILOJ010000260.1:0-2701 GCA_966238525.1 uncultured Methylophilaceae bacterium
ATTAAAAATTTGCGCGATGCCGCCAACGTGGTTTTCATGTCGAGGTTCGTTTTCCTTCGCCGGCTATTGTCGATTTTTTCTGCGGATTTGTCATCTTTTGCCCGGAACTTGCTAGTAGACCGCCTGTCGTAGCAAGCCTTGATTTTATTGGAGTACCTGGGCGTTCCGGAGTTCAGCGGTCATTAATTTGCAAGGGCCGCGCGTGCTATAATTGGACCTTTGGTTGACCTGTCTCATCTATGACTACTCGCTTACGCGAAATCCCCTATAACTACACCTCTTTCTCCGACCGTGAAATCGTCATCCGATTCCTGGGCGAAGAAGTCTGGACTGTCCTCAACGAACTCAGAAGCGAGCGCAAGACCGGCCGTTCGGCGCGCATGCTGTTCGAGGTGCTGGGCGATCTGTGGGTAGTAACGCGCAATCCTTATCTGCAGGATGACCTGCTCGCCAACAAAAAACGCCGCAAGGCCCTTGTTGATGCGCTGCATCACCGCATCAAGGCCATCGATGATCGCAGCGACGGCAGCCCGCTGGTGCAGAAGCTGGTAACGGCGGCGCGTCAGGCGGTCACCGCGTTCGAAAACGATTTCCGCCAGACCGAAGCCTTGCGCAAGAAGACGCTGGCGCGCCTGAGCCGCAACACGCGCCGCGATAATATCCAGTTCGACGGTTTGGCACGCGTGTCGCACGTTACCGACGCCACCGACTGGCGTGTCGAGTACCCGTTCGTCGTCATCAATCCCGATACCGAGGAAGAAATTGCCGCGCTGGTGCGCGTCTGCATCGAACTCGGCCTCACCATCATTCCGCGCGGCGGCGGTACCGGCTACACCGGCGGCGCGGTGCCGCTGACGCCGTTGTCGGCTGTCATCAACACCGAAAAACTGGACCAGCTGGGCCGTGTCGAAATGCGTAGCCTGCCCGGCGTCGGCCGTCAGGTGCCGGTCTTGCGTTGCGGTGCCGGCGTGGTGACGCGCCGTGCCATGGAAGCCGCGACCGATGCCGGTCTTGAATTCGCTTGCGACCCGACTTCGGCCGATGCCTCGTGCATCGGCGGCAACGTCGCCATGAACGCCGGCGGCAAGAAGGCCGTGCTCTGGGGCACGGCGCTCGATAACCTCGCCTCGTGGCGCATGGTGTCGCCCGACGCCACCTGGATGGAAGTCGAGCGGCTAGATCACAATCTGGGCAAGATCCACGATGTGGAACTGGCGCGTTTCCGTATTACGCGTTATGCCGAGGACGGCAAGACCATGCTGGCCGAGCCTGAAATCCTCGCGATTCCGGGTGGTCAATTCCGCAAGACCGGGCTCGGCAAGGACGTGACGGACAAATTCCTGGCCGGTCTGCCCGGTATCCAGAAGGAAGGCTGCGACGGTCTCATCACCTCGGCTACCTTCATCCTGCATCGCATGCCCAAGCATGTGCGCACGGTCTGTCTCGAATTCTTCGGCTCGGTGTCGCTGGCCGTGCCCGCCATCGTCGAAGTCAAGGATTACCTCGATGCGCATGCCGACGTGATCCTGGCCGGTCTCGAGCATCTCGACGAGCGCTATCTCAAGGCGGTGGGCTATGCCACCAAGGCCAACCGTACGCAGCGGCCCAAGATGGTGCTGATCGCCGATATCGCCAGCGATGAGGAAGATGCCGTCGGCCAGGCGGCGTCGCAAATTGTGCGGCTTGCCAATGCGCGCGGCGGCGAAGGCTTTATCGCCGTTTCGGCCGAGGCGCGCAAGAAGTTCTGGCTGGACCGTGCGCGCACGGCGGCGATCGCGGCGCATACCAACGCTTTCAAGATCAACGAAGACGTGGTGATTCCGCTGCCGCGTCTCGGCGATTATTCCGACGGTATCGAGCGCATCAACATCGAGCTGTCGATCAAAAACAAGCTCAAGCTGGCTGATGCGCTCGAAGTGTTCCTGGCCGGCGATCTGCCGCTCTACGAGGACGACGAGACGCAGGCTGATGGCGAGCAGATTCTTGCCAAGCGCGAGCATGCGCTGCGCCTGGTGCGCACCGTGCGCGAGCACTGGCAGCATGTGCTTGCCAGCCTCGATGCGCCGCTATCGGTGCTCGGCGAGCAGGCGGCATCGATCGCTGCCGAGAACGTCTTCCGCGCCGTGCAGGACCATCAGCTGCGTATCTCGTGGAAGCGCGAGCTCAAAAAGCCGCTGAGCCAGATTTTTACCGGCCGCGAATATCAGCGCATCCTCGAGCGCTGCGAGGAAATCCACAAGGATGTGCTCAAGGGACGCGTCTTCATCGCGCTGCATATGCATGCGGGCGACGGTAACGTGCACACCAATATTCCGGTCAATTCGGACAATTACGACATGCTGCGCGAGGCCAACGAGGCGGTGGCGCGCGTCATGCGTCTTGCCACTGATCTCGGCGGCGTGATTTCGGGCGAGCACGGCATCGGCATCACCAAGATGGAGTTTCTCGACCAGGCGACCATAGACACTTTCGCCGAGTACAAGAACAAGGTCGACCCCGAGGGCCGCTTCAACAAGGGCAAGCTCATGTCGGGCTCCGACCTGCGCCATGCCTATACGCCGTCGTTCTCGCTGATGGAAGCCGAATCCATCATCATGGAGCAGTCGGCGGTGGGCGAGATCGCCGATTCGATCAAGGACTGCCTGCGCTGCGGCAAGTGCAAGCCGGTGTGCACCACGCACGTGCCGCGCGCCAACCTGCT
>CBILOJ010000261.1:0-2676 GCA_966238525.1 uncultured Methylophilaceae bacterium
ACGACGATCTGCACGGCGGCAAAGCCGAGGACGACGAGCGCCGTCGTGCTCGAACTGGCGAAGACGTCGCCCATCACCAGCCAGAACGGAATCGCAGTCAGGATCACCGACAGCACGAATCCAGTCATGTAGCCCTTGAAGGTGCTGGGAGCATGGCCGCCGTCGTGGTGGCCGTGGTCGTGGCTATCCACCGATTGTTGATGACTCATGGCAGAACTCCCATCAGGTAGACAAAGGTGAAGACGCCGATCCAGACCACGTCCAGGAAGTGCCAGAACATGGACAAACACATGAGACGGCGATTGTTCTCCGGCGTCAGGCCGTGCTTGCGCAGCTGGAACATCAGCGTGATCAGCCAGATGATGCCGAAACTGACGTGCAGGCCGTGCGTGCCCACCAGCGAGAAGAATGCGGTCAGGAAGCCGCTACGCTGCGGACCGGCGCCCTCGTGGATGAGGTGCGAGAACTCGTAGAGCTCGATGCCGATGAAGCCGGCGCCAAGCACGCCGGTGATGGCCAGCCAGACCAACGTATTGCGCAGGCCCTTGCGCTGCATTTCCAGCATGGCAAAGCCATAGGTGATCGAGGACAGCAGCAATAAGCTGGTATTTACGGCCACCAGCGGCAGTTCGAAAATTTCAGCGCCGGTGGGGCCGCCGGCATAGCTGCGGCCGAGCACGGCATAGGTGGCGAACAGGCAGGCGAATATCAGGCAATCGCTCATCAGGTACAGCCAGAAGCCAAGCAAGGTACCGTTTTCGGGATGATGCTCGCGCACGTAGAAACGCGAGCTCGGATCAGCGCTCACGGCGCCGGCGGAAGTTGCAGTGATTTCAGACATGTTGTTCCAGCAATAAAGTACGCGCCTTTTCCGTGCGGACAACCTCTTCCACCGGGATGTAATACTCGCGCTCGTAATTGAAGGTGTGGATGATGATGGCAGCCAGGATCGCGATGAAGCCGAGCACGACCAGCAGCCACATGTGCCAGATCAGGCCAAAACCGACCACGGTGCTCAGCAGGGCGATAATGAAGCCGGCTGCCGTGTTCTTCGGCATATGGATCGCCGTAAAGCCTTCACGCGGATGCTGGTAGCCCTGCTGCTTCATGTCGGCCCAGGTGTCGTTGTCGTGCACACGCGGCGTGAACGCAAAGTTGTATTCCGGTGGCGGCGATGACGTCGACCATTCCAGGGTGCGGCCATTCCACGGATCGCCGGTGATGTCACGCAATTCGCGGCGGCGGCGGAAACTGACCGCCAGCTGTACGATCATGGTGACGATACCGAAGAAGATCAGCACGGCGCCCACCGCCGCGATCTGGAACCAGATCTGCAGCGACGGATCCATGAAATGGCTCAGACGCCGCGTCACACCCATCAGGCCCAGAACATAGAGCGGCATGAAGGCGAGGTAGAAACCGCTGACCCAGAGCCAGAACGACCACTTGCCCCAGTATTCGTCGAGCTTGTAGCCGAAAGCCTTGGGGAACCAGTAATTGAAGCCGGCGAAGAAGCCGAACAGCACGCCGCCGATGATGACGTTATGGAAGTGCGCGATCAGGAACAGGCTGTTGTGCAGCACGAAGTCCGCCGGCGGCACTGCCAGCAGCACGCCGGTCATACCGCCGATGACGAAGGTGATCATGAAGGCGAGCGTCCACATCATCGGCAGTTCGAAGCGGATGCGACCGCGGTACATGGTGAACAGCCAGTTGAAGATCTTGGCCCCGGTCGGGATCGAGATGATCATGGTGGTGATGCCAAAGAACGAATTGACGCTGGCACCCGAGCCCATGGTGAAGAAGTGATGCAGCCATACCAGATAGGACAGGATGGTAATGACCACCGTGGCGTAGACCATGGAGGTATAGCCGAACAAGCGCTTGCCGGAGAAGGTGGATACCACTTCCGAGAACACGCCGAACAGCGGCAGGATCAGGATGTAGACCTCGGGGTGGCCCCAGATCCAGATCAGGTTGACGTACATCATGGCGTTGCCGCCAAGGTCATTGGTGAAGAAGTTGGTGCCGACCATGCGATCCAGCGACAGCATCGCCAGCACGGCGGTCAACACCGGAAACGCGGCGACAATCAGCACATTGGTGCAGAGCGCGGTCCAGGTGAACACCGGCATCTTCATCATTTCCATGCCCGGGGCGCGCATTTTTACAATCGTCACGATGAGGTTGACCCCGGATAGCAAGGTGCCTATCCCGGCAATCTGCAGCGACCAGATGTAATAGTCGACGCCGACGTCCGGGCTGGCGAGGATGCCGGACAATGGCGGATAGGCCAGCCAGCCGGTACGGGCGAATTCGCCGACGAACAGCGATGCCATGGTCAGGGCTGCGCCGAAAGTGGTCATCCAGAAGCTGAAGTTGTTGAGGAACGGGAATGCCACGTCGCGGGCACCGATCTGCAACGGCACGATGTAGTTCATGAGCCCGGTGACCAGCGGCATGGCGACGAAGAAGATCATGATGACGCCGTGCGCAGTGAAAATCTGGTCGTAGTGGTGTGGCGGCAGGTAGCCGACCGCATCGCCAAAGGCGACGGCCTGCTGTGCGCGCATCATCAGCGCATCGGCAAAGCCGCGCAGCAGCATCACCAGGCCGAGGAGGATGTACATGATGCCGATCTTCTTGTGGTCGATGCTGGTGACCCAGTCGCGCCAG
>CBILOJ010000262.1:0-2661 GCA_966238525.1 uncultured Methylophilaceae bacterium
TCGGATCATTCCAGTCGCGGCCGTCGAGGTTGCTGTAGAACTTGATATCGACCAACACCGAATCGCATAACGGCGTCACTTCCTCGTATTGCGTAGGCCAGCCGGAACCGCCCGTGGTCTTGGGATAACGGCCCCAGTCGCCGCCCTTGAGCGGACAGGCACCGCCGCCGCCATAGACGGCACGGTTGGGATGGTGCACGCCGTAGATCGGCAGACCGACCGCTTTGCCGAGCTGGCCGTTTTCCAGATGGAAGCGCGGCTGCGCCGTCACCGTGGTCTTGAGCGCAGGGTTTTTATCCTTGATGGCGTCGTAATACTTGCCTTCAGGACGGACGTAGTGAAAGTCCTTGTTGTCCTTGTTGTCGTAGACGGCGGTCACGAAAAGATAGGGCTTGTTGAAGAAGGGCCGTTCCACCAGGTAGTACTCGACATCGGTCTTGCTGGCGTCGATCGCTTCCCATTTCACGTGCAGCGCATCCTCGCCCGGCTGGCCGACATTGACCCAGGACCGCGCATCGGGCAGGTGCTTGAGGCGTAGCACCTTGGTGTAGTTTTCCTTGATATCGAGTCCGGCGCGCTTGCCCAGGGGACCGATCTGGTTGGCGCCGGGCTGGTTGAAGGCGAAATTCATGGCCTGCTGCGCGTAAGGATAATCGTTGCCGGACATCGTGCAGTAGAAGTTAGGCAGATCGATCGGCGCGTGTTCGACGTATTTCCCCTGGTATTTCTTATGGGTAATCGGCAGGTCGATGAAGTTCAGGTGGCCGTCCTTGGTCAGCCGCTGATCGGGATACTTGTAGCCTGACCAGCTTTCTTCCGGCAGATAGGCGCTGTAGTCGTGCGCTATGGTTTCCAGATTGGCCGGATCGGAAATGTCGGCGTTTTCAGGCAAACCGCTGGCGCCTTTCTTCAGGTATTCGCGTACCGTACCGTTTTCCTGCACGCGCCACAGGCCGTGCTTGCCCTCGCCTATCATGGTGAACACCTGCTCCGCCACATTGACGAAGCGGTAGGTGTAGTTGGTGTTCATGTAGCCGGTATAGAACGGCAGATGCGGTATCTGCGAATGGGTTTTACTGGGCCTGCCGGTGCCGACCAGGGCTTTCTGGCGGTCGTCCTCCTTGACGTCCTGATCGCTGGTGTAGAAAAACGGATCACCCTGGGTCAGGTCGCTGAGGTCAAGGCTGGGCGCCGCGAGCGCGACGCTCGCGGGGAAAGCCATGGAAACGCACAGCGGCAGCAGATGGAATGGAAATTTGTTCATTCCGCTCTCCTCTAATATTTTCTAGTTATGGCGGCGGCGCCCTGATGAATCAAGCGCCGTCACGCTCCCTTTGGCCGCAGATGAATCCCAGGCCGTAGTCGTCGGACGTGAAGGTGATGGTCGAACCCTTGGGGAAGAACAGCACGTCGCCCGGTTTGGCATGCACCTTGCTGTAGCCGTCGGAAACGTGCATATCGCCTTCGAGGATGATTTTCGCTTCGTCGTAACCGTAGGTATAGGTCAGCGACTGGCCCTTTTCCATTCTGAACAGACCGCAGGCGATCGGCGCCTTGGGATCGTTGGACGATACGATGTCCTGCAGGAAGGCATGCGTGCCCGGCACTTCCATGGACTTGAGCTTCATCTGCTGCGCGTCCTTGTGGTATTCCATCTTCTTGCCATGGGTCTGCGCATCGGTTGCGCCATGTGCCATCAATGATGCGCCGTAAACCAATCCCGTTGCCGCCAGAACGGCAGCTGCTACACGAGTCTTTCTCATTTGTTTCTCCTGAATCCTGATTAAGTTGCCCTGAAAGTCAGCCTTTCATTAAGAGACATCTTATTTGTTACAGAAGTGTAAAAACTTGACAAAAAACCCCTAAGTTTTGGTTGTCGATTTCATCCCATAGGTGAGTTTAAGCTACTGAAATATAAAAGGAATGAAGTATTACAAATTTAGGAGTAAGATAAAAATCACAGATGTCGGGAAAATTCTACGGCGCATCTCAAGGAGTAAATCTGGAGCGTGATATGTTGGATTATCAGATGGAGCCGCCCTCGAAAAAGCAGCTCAAACAACATTTCATCGATAGCAACCGCGGTGCATTTCCGCAGGACACCCTCAACTGTGTAGCCCACCTGATCCTGACGATCGAGGATCCTGGCGAAATGATGGCCATCGCCCTCGAATTCATCGTGCAGAAATTGTCGGCCTGCCGCGCGGACATCGGCTTTCTTTCGCCGCAGGACCCCATCTACAACCCGGCCTCCATCTATTACAACAAAGCCAGCGATCCGCCCGACTACAGCGGCGTCGTTTTTTCCAACCAGATCAGCGTATTCCAGAAAACCTGGCGCCAGCGGGCGCCGGTGGTCTGCGACAATGTGCAGAACAACCCCTTGCTACGGGATTCGCGCAAGAAATTCGAGTCTATCCAAAGCAAATCCATCCTGTTCCAGCGCCTGACATTGGATCGCTCGCCGGTGGGGATGACCTGCGTGGATTTCACGCACGAGGCCCATGTCTGGACGCTGGCCGAAGCGCGCTTCATGGAGGATTTCTGCGAAACCTTCCTCGGCCCGTTGATCGGCATCAGCCGGCGCTGGCATGAGGCCAGCCGTTACCAGATTATCAAGAGGCCGACCAAATCCGAGCTCATGGCCATCAAGCTGGCGGC
>CBILOJ010000263.1:0-2660 GCA_966238525.1 uncultured Methylophilaceae bacterium
AGCTGCGGCAGGTGCTGGACATGATCAACAGCGGCTTCTTCTCGGTGGACGAGCCCACGCGCTACCGTGCGATTTTCGATACCTTGCTCGACAAGGGCGATCACTACATGCTGCTGGCCGATTACGCCAGCTATGTCGCCACCCAGGATGAAGTGGGCCAGCTCTACCAGGATCAGGAGGAATGGACGCGGCGGGCCGTGCTCAACGTCGCGCGCGTCGGCAAGTTTTCCAGCGACCGTACGATCAGGGAATATGCCGACAACATCTGGCAGGTGCGGCCGGTCCAGCGTTAGCTGAATAGGTGCATGACAATGCTTATGTATCTGGCCGGCTTTAGGTAAACTGGATCTGACCTGTTTTAGGAGAACATCATGCGCCAACTGTTAGCCACACTCGCCCTCGTCAGTTTTGCCGCACACGCTGCCGCCGCCGACCTCAGCAGCTTGAGCAACAGCGAAGCCGCAAGCGGATTGAAGGAAGCGCTGATGCAAGGCGCCAGCAAGGCGGTGGGCAAGCTCGGCACGGTGGATGGCTTCCTCAAGAATCCCAAGGTCAAGATTCCACTGCCGGATTCGATGAAAAAGGCGGAAAAAGCCATGCGCATGTTCGGCATGGGCAAGCAGGCCGACGAACTCGTGCTCAAGATGAACCGTGCGGCCGAAGCCGCAGTGCCCGAGGCAAAAACCCTGCTGGTCGACGCCGTCAAGAAGATGAGCGTGAGCGACGCCAAGAACATCCTGAGCGGGGGCGACGATGCCGCTACCCAGTATTTTCGTACGGCCACCTCGGGTCCGATGGCGGATAAATTCCTGCCCATCGTCAAACAAGCTACCGAAAACGTGGCGCTGGCCCAGCAGTACAACAAGTTTGCCGCAATGGGCAGCCGCTATGGTCTTGTCGACAAGGACCAGGCCAGCCTGGAGCAGTACGTGACGCAGAAGACGCTGGATGGCGTTTATCTCATGATGGCCGAGGAGGAAAAGGCGATTCGACAGGATCCGATGGGACAGGCCAGCAGCCTGCTGAAGAAGGTGTTCGGGGCTGTAGGTAATTGAAATCCAACCTTGCAACTTTTCGATACAAATGCAGCCCTGGCTGCGTGCGCTGCAACACATTGATGGTAAAACTTATCGATCACACTTCGGTCATACCAAGCAATGCGTTATCAAAGAGATGACGGCGATATGAAGGAGTCCATGATGAAAATTTTACGCACAACCCTGGCAGCACTAGTGCTTGCAACCGCTGGCATCGGTAGCGCTTCGGCCCATGGTGGCAGCGGTGTCGGCTTCAGCATCAATATCGGCACGCCGGGCTATTACTCTGCACCGCCCGTGGTGAGCTACGGACCTCCCGTCGTCTATTACTCGGCGCCGCCGGTGGTCTATTATCGGAATTACGCGCCCCGCGCCTATTACCGTTCCTATGCGCCGCATCGCTACTATGAACGTGACCATCGCGACTGGGGCAGGCACGGCGGTCGTGACTGGAGCAGGCACGGCGGCCGCCATCACCATCGTTAAATTGATTCGCCCGGCAAACGACCCGCATGCGGGTCGTTTTGCTTTAGGCGGCAACGCCGGGCCGACGATAGACGGGAAACCGGGCCTCGGTTCTGATAAAATTGCTATTTTCCCAACGCCTGATTTTCATGCCCGGTTCCCAAATGCTCAGTCTCCGCGGTAGCGCTGCACTCTCCCCGTTCCGCCTCGAAAAAATCCTTGCCGACCTACAAGCCGTCGCGCCGCGTATTACCGGCCTCTACGCTGAATTCTGGCACTTCGCCTGGACAGAAGAAACCCTGACGCAGGGCCAGCAGGAAACGCTGCAACGCATTCTGACCTATGGCCCGAAGCGTCAGCAAGCAGCGCCCGAAGGCGAGCTGTTTCTGGTGATTCCGCGCCCGGGAACGATTTCGCCATGGTCGACGCGGGCGACCGAAATCGCACGCCATTGCGGCATCGAAAGCATGAAGCGGCTGGAGCGCGGCACGGTGGTCTACGCAGCCACGGTAGACGGTAGCGCCTTGACCGACGCGGAAAAGCAGGCTTTGCGCCCGTTGATCCATGATCGCATGACGGAAGCGGTGTTCCCCAGTCTGGCCGATGCCGAGCGGCTTTATCATACGGCGGAGCCGGCGCCACTTTCCAGCATCGACATCCTTGGCGGCGGCAAGCCAGCCCTCGAGCAGGCCAATACCGACATGGGGCTCGCTTTGTCTCCGGACGAAGTGGATTACCTGTTCGACAATTTCACGCAGATGGGCCGCAACCCGACCGACGTCGAGCTCATGATGTTCGCCCAGGCCAACTCCGAGCATTGCCGCCACAAAATTTTCAACGCCGACTGGATCATCGACGGCGTGCGGCAGGACAAGTCGCTGTTCGCCATGATCCGCAATACGCATCAGCTCAATCCGGGCAACACGGTCGTCGCCTATGCCGACAATGCCTCCATTGTCGCCGGCGCTCCGACGCGTCGCCTGTATCCGCAGGCGGACGGCAGTTACGGTTATATCGAAGAGGACATGCATTTCCTCATGAAGGTGGAGACGCACAACCACCCAACCGCGATTTCGCCGTTTGCTGGCGCGGCGACCGGCGCCGGCGGCGAAATCCGCGACGAGGGCGCGACCGGTACCGGTTCCAAGCCCAAGGCCG